>JAACDV010000232.1 GCA_009936825.1 Bacteroidota bacterium
AAGTCTAATTGGTTTCCGGGGATCGCTCGGCGCGCGGGGTCCGATTATAGCATTCCCGGTAGCATTTTGAGAAATGCGAGGCAGAAACAAAGCCGCAGGCCAGTGCAACCGACAGGATCGACATTGACGTTTGGCGCAAAAGATGGCGCGCACGGGCCAATCGCAAATTTAGGTAATAGCGCGTTGGCGTGGTGTTCAGATATTTGCGGAATAGCCGTTCCAGTTGGCGCGTGGACAGGTTGGTCATCCGCGCGATAGCTGTCTGTGCCAACGGTTCTTCCAGATTATCTTCCATTGTTTTCACTACGGCCAGCAATTTTGGATGGCTGACCCCTAGTCGTGATCGTAATTCCATTCGTTGGCGATCGGTGGGCTCGCGGATGCGGTCATGGATGAACTGCTCGGACACTTCGGCTGCCAGTGCCGAGCCATGCGATTGGGCAATCAGATTTAAAATCATGTCCAGTGACGCTGTTCCACCTGAACAGGTCACACGCGTTCCATCAACTTCGAATAGATCATTGGTGATTTCCAGCTCGGGAAATTCTTCGGCAAGCCCATCGATATTTTCCCAATGAATGGTGCAGCGCCGCCCATCCAGCAGGCCCGCCGCTGCCATCACATAGGTTCCGGTGCAAATCGCCCCGATCACCGCGCCATTCCGGTCCAGACGGCGGATTATATTCAGGATATTACGATTGGTGTTTTTGCGCACATTCACCCCGGCACAAACGAACACCATGCGGCAATCCTGCAAAACCGTCGGATCACCGTTCGAGGTTACTTCGACGCCGTTACTGGCTGTTGCCGGTGTGCCATCAGTACTGGCAATCACCCATTGATACAGTTCACGGTTGCTTTGTCTGTTTGCGGAACGCAGCGGCTCTAAAGCTGATGCAAAAGCCAGCATTGAAAATTCATTCAGCAACAGAAAGCCAATGCGCTGAGGTTTGGCGTTGCTATCATGTTGCAATAATGACTTGATGGTCTGCACGCTCATGACCAAATATCCTTGCGAATACGCGAAACCCGAATCAGCGAGATTCTGGTGCGCAAGAGTTGCTAGAAATGTGTACGATGGAAAAAGTGTGAAACGAAACAAAAAATTGGCCGAAAGGCAGTTTTTTGCTAGGACCACCTCATGACACAACCTCTCCCCGATCCAATAGTCAGCGCGGCGAATAGCGAGGTCAAGCGTTTACGCTCGCTCCATGAACGCAAATTCCGCAGGCAAACCGGTTGGTTTTTGGCTGAAGGCACGCGCATTTGCGCCGAGGCGGTGGCGCTCGGATGGCGCTTGCATCGTCTTGCTTTTCTGGGGGGCAGGGAAAGAGACAAGATGATCCGCCCGTTGCTCGCAGCTTTGGCAGAGGCTGACGGACGGGCGCTTCCGATGAGCGAATCGCTATTATCGCGAATCAGCCGTAAGGAAAATCCGCAGATGGTGGTTGGTGCTTTTGAGCAGCGCTGGACCGATATCGGGGATATTTACCCCGACAGGCCCCACCCCGATAGGCAAAACACGTGGATTGCGCTGGACCGGGTGCGTGACCCGGGCAATCTTGGCACTATCATGCGAACCGCGGATGCCACCGGTGCGCGCGGGCTTATCCTGATTGGTGACTGCACCGACCCTTATTCGGTTGAGGCGGTGCGGGCATCGATGGGCGCGGTGTTTAATGTCGAAATTGCCCATGTCTCGGAAAGTGAATTTCTGTCCTTTGTGCAGAGCTGGCCCGGCAAGGTGATTGGCACGGCGCTGCCAGCAAGTATGGATTACCGCGCGGCTGATTATGCAGGGCCGCTGGTGCTGTTAATGGGCAACGAGCAGGCCGGTCTGCCGGATAGTTTGCAAGCCGCGTGCGATCAGCTTATTCGGATGCCGATGTTGGGGCGTTCAGACTCGTTAAATCTGGCGGTAGCAACAGGCGTTGCGCTGTATGAAATTATCCGGAACCGCACCGGCTAGCGTTAGAGGTGTTTTATTTTGAGCACCAGCGGGCAAAATTGGCCTGACTTAACACCCGTGGATTTTCCTGCGTTTCAATGCAAACCAGCTCGCCCGAGCTTGTCGTGCCGCCTAGACCGGAGACAATCTCGCCAAGAGCATAATGCGCCGCTTGCGATGAGGCGCGAATGGCGTAGATCGTCAATAAAAGGAACATCGGCGTTGTTGATAACAGATCACGGCACCCGGCAAGCATCGGCATCAGGTCACTTTCTATCCGCCAGCGTTCTCCCTTTGGCCCGCGCCCGTATTTTGGGGGGTCTAGCAGAATGCCGTCATAGGTCCGGCCGCGGCGAATTTCCCGCTCAACAAACCGCATTGCGTCCTCGGTGATAAAACGGATGGGGGAGTTTTCCAGCCCGGCCGTATCACGGTTTTCAAACGCCTGTGCGATGGCCTTTCGGCTGGCATCCACATGGGTAACCTCAGCACCGGCGCGCGCGGCATGCAGGCTGGCAACGCCGGAATAGGCAAACAAGTGCAAAATACGGGGTTTGCGTCCGTGGCGCTCAACAAACCTTTCAATCAGATCCGCACACCAACGCCAGTGCGGGGCCTGTTCGGGTAAAAACCCCAGATGGCGGAAAGGTGTGGGACGCGCGATAAACCGCAGACCATCATAACCAACCTCCCATTGATCGCCAAGATGAGCAGACAGCGTCCATCCGCCACTATCATCATCATCTTCGCGCCCCTGACCCGGAACAAAAACGCCATCAGCGCGCCACTCAGCATCGCTTCGCCTCGGCGTCCACATTGCTTGGGGTTCCGGGCGAACGAATGTATCCGGCCCAAACCGTTCAAGCTTACGCCCGTTGCCGCTATCTAGTAGCGCATAGTCGCCCCAGTCATTGACCGATAACAGGTGCGGGCGTGCAATTTCATCTTGGGTGTCATCCATGCCGGAAACATGCAACCGCGGAGCGGCAAAATCAAGCCCAGCTTGGTCACTCTGGGAAAATTCATTTATCGCGAAAAATGTCCTTTTCACGAATATATTTCACACCCTCACAGAAATTTTTCCCAAAAAATATAGTTTTGTAAAAAATTATTATTATATGGTTGGGTAACTGGATATCGAAGGCTCGTAAATCTGACATTCTTGCCGATTCTTGTTGAAACTTGAAGAAAGGCACCGCCGTCATGGCCGTAATGGACTTAATCGACCGCAAGATTCTAGAGCAATTGCAAAGCAACGCCGCCCAACCTGTTGGAGAAATAGCGCGAAAAGTGGGGCTGTCGGTCACACCATGCTGGCGCCGCATTCAACGGCTTGAAGAGACCGGCGTGATCAGAAAGCGTGTTGCGCTTCTTGATGCGCAGAAAATTGGCGTCGGTATGTCGGTGTTCGTTGCCGTGCGGACCAATCAGCATAATGTTGAATGGCTGAAAAATTTTGCCGAGATGATCGCCAATATGCCGGAGGTGGTTGAATTCTACCGGATGAGCGGAGAGGTTGATTATATGCTGCGCGTTGTTGTTGCCGATATGGCGGCCTATGACGCCTTTTACCGCAAGTTGATCAGCGATGTTCAACTTACCGATGTCAGCTCGTCATTTGCCATGGAAGAAATCAAATACACAACCGCGCTTCCTATTCCTGAAGGTGGTGCATAGCTGGCAACAAGCTTGCTAGGCGGCCAGAATATCGGCAAGCGGCTGATCCGCCGCCACCCCGCAGCAATGAATCTGATGCCATAGAGCATAGAATAGAATCCGCCATGCCAGCAGGCCGGAGCGCCCGTTGGCTGCGTGAAAAATTGCGCTGATATCATCTCCTCTCAGCAAACCGGCAATTCCGGGCTGGGCCGCCACCAGCGGAGTAAGCATCCCCGCTTCTTCGGAAATCCATGCGCCGACAGGAACGGTAAAGCCGCGTTTCTTGGCAAAGGGAGCGCATTCCGGCATTACGTCGTCAAGCCAGCGTTTGACCAGCAATTTACCGCCAGAAGCGCCTATTTTGGCGCGCGCAGGCAGACCATAGCCATAGACCGAAATTTGCCGGTCAACAAAGGGCGTCCGGCCTTCGATACCATGACGCATCAGACAACGATCCAGCTTAATCAACAGATCATTCGGTAGCCAGTCATCAATGTCATGGCGTTGTAGGCACGCCAAGGCGCCGTCTCGTCCACGCGCCCGTTGCCAGAAACTGGGCATTCTGGCGGCGGATTGCCGGTATAGGTCGCGAAGCTGTCTGTCGGTATCGGCAGGCAAAATTTTACCGCGAAGCGCTGCTCCCGGGCGGGTTGGGAATTTCGGTGCAAGAACGCGCATTCCGGCACGATATCGCCCATAACCGGCGAAAAACTCGGCGCCACCCTCGCCCGATAAAATAACCTTAACATCGCGGGCTGCCCGCGCTGCTAAATGCAACGTCGGCAGAATGGCATAATCAGCAACCGCATCATCGCAAGCCAGCGCAGCCAGTCCGGCATCACGCCAAAAATCGGCTTTACCATAAGGCACATCAACAAATTCAGCTCCGGCCGCGGCTGCCAGCGCGCTAGCTTGCGCTGTTTCATCATTCCCGCCGCGGTCAAACCTGACGGTATAGGTCAATAGCGGCTCGCCCTGCGCCGCCTCACCCTTGGCACGAAGCGCGGCCATGCTGGCAAGAATGGCTGATGAATCCACCCCACCGGAGAAAAACAACCCCAGCGGCACATCCGACATCAAATGCGCAGACACACTATTGTGTAAATGTTTGGCAAAAGTGGCGGTGCTTGCGTCGCCCGATCCATCGTCCAGAGTTTTCGCAGCGTTGCCAAAGCTGGTGGTAGCATCAAGAGGCCGATCATGGTGGCGTGATGCTATCTTTCCTGCCTTTATCACCAGTGTCTCACCCGGGCCAACGCGTTTGATAGTGGTAAAAGGCGTTACATGATCCGGCGCAAATTGCCGGTCAATAATGCACGCTGCGTGTAAACGGTCCGGCGCGCCGCTGCCAATTCCGGCAGCGCGCAGGGCTGCTGGCTCCGACGCGAAAAACACCCCCCGCTCATCCTCACAATAATATAGTGGCTTAATCCCAAACGGGTCACGGACCAGAACCCCCTCATCGCGGGCGCTATCATACATCGCTGCCGCATACATTCCGCGAAGCCGGGATAGAATCTTAACACCATGCTCCGCCCAGATAGCAAACAGCGTTTCGCAGTCGGATTGCGATCCAAAATCAAAATTGGCCGCCAACTCGCGGCGTAGCTCGCTATGATTATAAATCTCGCCATTCGCCATCAATGTTTTGGCACCGCCGTCCGTCCGCTGAACAAAGGGCTGGGCGCCATCAGCAAGATCAATAATCGACAGCCGTTTATGTACAAAACCTACTGGACCTTCAACAAAGTGTCCGGTGCCGTCAGGTCCGCGATGCGCCAGCGCCTGCTCCATTTTGTCCAAAATGTCATTGGCAACACGAACTCCGCTTCGCAGAAAATACCCGCCAATTCCGCACATCAGCCTGCCACCTTTGCCAGAAACTGAATCCACTCGCGGGTGATTTTTTCAGGTGCCAAGGTGTGCTGCCACTGTTTGCGAGCGGCTGTTGCCATTTTTTTTGCCAGTTTTGGGGCATCGGTTAGCGTCTTTATCGCACCGGTTAGAGCCGCGCTGTCATCAATCGGCGTTAGCAGTCCGGTCACACCGTCTTCGATCAGTTCGCGCGCACCATTGCTGGCTGTGGCGACAATCGGCTTGCCGCAGGCCATCGCTTCGGCGATCACATTGCCAAAGGGCTCATGACGTGACGGGCAAATGAAAATATCCGCAGCACGAATGATGGATTGGGGGTCGGAATGCCAGCCAAGGAAATGAACCCTGCTGGAAACACCAATCTCATCCGCGAGAGCGCGAAGGCTTGCCTCCTCCGGACCGGTACCGGCAAGCCATAAAGCGCCAGTCTTCAGGCCGGCAAAAGCGCGGATCAAACTGTCAAAAGCCTTGTTGGGATGCAACCTGCCAAGCGCGGCAATAATGGGGCCATCCCTGTTTTGGTTGTTCATATTCGGGCCGGTATAAGGGGGGCCGATTAGGCCATCGGGGACGAAATTCACCTGATAATGCACCCGTTCCGCAGGCCAGCCTTCCTTAATCAGGTAATCGGCTATGTCACGGGTATTTGCCACCAGCCAGTCGCATTGCCGATAATATTTCAGATTATAAAACCCGCCAAGTCGGGCGACATGCGGCACGCCGGTTTTTGGTGTCATCTGGGTGGCACGGTTCATCCAGCTGAGGATGATATTAGTATCAGTGCGCCGGATTTCACGCGCTAGCCGCCATTTTGTCAGCGGTGCTAACAGTGGCGAGAAGGAACATGGCATCATTGGCACGTTGGCATCGGCAAGCCGCGCCATCCGCCCTTCATACGCCTTCAGCGCCGCCGTTTGCTGGACCCCGGCAGATTGAAAGGCCACAGCAAGCCTTTCAAAAAACAGCTCTGCTCCCCCATTGGGTGCACCGGCCATAGTTTGAAAAAGCCTAATGTTGGAGGATACTGTCATTGGTCTCTTATCGGTCTAGAGCTGGATATAGGTAGATTTGATCTCGCTATATGCGTCCAGCGAATAAACGCTGTTCTCGCGGCCAAAGCCTGATTGTTTAACGCCGCCAAAAGGAAGACCGGGCGGGAGTAAATTATAAGTATTTACCCAGACATTACCACTATTCAGCTGCCCTGCAACACGGTGCGCCCGAGCAAGATCGCGGGTGATTAACCCGGCGCCAAGCCCGAAAGATGTTGCATTCGCCCGGCGGATGGCATCAGCCTCATCCTCAAAAGTCAGAACCGACATGACCGGTCCAAAAATTTCTTCTTGAACAACGCGCATATCATCACGGCAATCGGCCAGAATGGTTGGTTCCATGAAAAAACCGGACTCAAACCCCTGCGGATGAAGCCGGTTGCCACCAGTTGCCAGTCGCGCCCCTTCAGATCGACCCAGCGCGACATAATCCAGAACTTTGTTGAGATGTGGCTCGGAAATCAGCGCGCCCATATGAATGTCATCGGCCATTGGATCGCCAACGCGCATGGCCTGAGCGCGTTCAATCAACGCGGCCTCAAACTTCTCGGCAATACTGGCTTCGACGTAAACGCGCGTGGCGTTTGAACATACCTCACCCGCAGTATAGAAATTGGCATCGAGCGCGGTTTGCACTGCCAGATCGAAATCAGCATCGGCAAACACCAGCAAAGGTGATTTGCCGCCAAGCTCAAGTGTGACTTTTTTCAGCGTGGTGGCCGATTGTTCCATGATCAAACGCCCGGTCTCAACGCCGCCGGTCAAAGAGATTTTGGCAATGCCCGGATGCGCGCAAAGGGCGCGGCCGATGCGGTAGTCCCCGTGCAGAATTTGAAACAGCCCATCCGGCAGCCCCGCCTCAGCCAAAAGGTCAGCCACCATATGCGCGGTTAACGGCGTTAATTCAGACGGTTTGAGAATAAAGGCGTTACCCGCAGCCAGTGCCGGTGCTGATTTCCAGCAGGCGATCTGCACTGGATAGTTCCACGCCCCGATACCGGCACAAATGCCAAGCGGAATGCGCTCACTATAGGCAATGGCGTCAGGATAGCGATGCATGTCACCGCTTTCGGTCTGGGCTAGCGCAGCAAAATATGCCATTGCATCGGCCCCGCTTGGAACGTCGGCTGCTGCCGCCTCACTATAAACTTTTCCAACATCCAGAACTTCTAGCCGTGCTAGCGCATCGTTATTATCGCGCAGCAAATCTGCTGCCCGGTGCAAGATTTTGGCGCGTTCGGCCGCGCCCCGGGCCGCCCATTCATGCTGGGCCTCGCTGGCGATAGCAACGGCTCGATCCAGCAGCATGTCATCTGCAGGCTCAATCCTTGCGATCACCTCGCCTGTGGCCGGATTGAGTTTATCAAGGGCGGGAAGCGCGCTGCCGATGGATTTGCCGCCAATCAATGATTTACAAATTTCCATGTTGTCTCCTATGGGCGATGATTTCGCTTTAGGTAATGATTTTGTTTATCTAGGCCATTTTTTAGATTGCCAGCATCACTTACGATGCGGCAGGTTTAAGGTGTTCGGCGTTAGACGTCAGGATTAATGACAAACGATACGCCATAAAGCTAATGGGATAAAGCAAACGGGATAAAGCATTTGGGGAGAGGATAGTCATGACAGAAATAAATGTCGATGTTGACGAAGCGAGGCGTGATCTTGCCGCAATTTTCCGTTGGAC
>JAACDV010000233.1 GCA_009936825.1 Bacteroidota bacterium
CAAACTAGGGCAAACTAGGGCAAACTAGGGCAAACAACCTTGACCCGATATCGAACGGGCGGAGTTCACGTTGATGATTGATCAAGATGATCTGATTTTCACTGCCAGTGATGGCATCGGGCATATTATTCTGAACCGCCCCCAGCGCCGTAACGCCCTAACGTTCGAGATGTATGAGGCCATTCGTAGAATTTGCGAGCGCGCCGGGAAACCGGGCGATCCCGACCAGCTGAAAGTCATTATTTTTTCGGGTGGCGGCGATAATGCCTTTGCCGCCGGAACAGATATCCAGCAGTTTCGGAGCTTTACCGAAGACGACGCGATCCGCTATGAGGCGATGATTAGTGACACGCTGGTCAGTATCGAGACCTGCACCGTGCCGACGATCGCCGCGTTGAACGGATTTTGTACGGGCGGCGGGGCAGCAATTGCGGCCTGTGCCGCCATTCGTTTAGGCAGCCGTGATCTGCAAGTCGGCGTTCCGATTGCCCGCACCCTCGGCAATTGTCTCGCAATTGGAAACCTGCGCCGCTTTGTTCGTCTGGTGGGAGAGGCGCGGACCAAATATATGCTGCTAACCGCACAGTTGATCGACGCTAATGAAGCGGCCTCAGCCGGGTTTATTTCCGAATGCCTTGAGGACCGCGACGCCGTTCAGGAGCGCGCGCATTCGCTGGCAGCACACATCACCACGCTGGCCCCGTTGACACTGGCCGCCACGATGGAAGGATTGCGCCGCCTGCAAACTGTAACCCCATTGCCCGATGATGATGATTTGATCCGGATGTGCTTTGGCAGTGCCGATTTCAAAGAGGGCATCACCGCCTTTTTTGAAAAACGCCCCCCGCAATGGCAAGGCAAATAATCACTATCGGGATGGGTTAGTCACTTTCGGGGCGGGTTAATCCTTTTTTCTCGAAACTTTCGATTTCCGCATCCGAGAACCCGAATTCAGTCAGAACTTCGGTTGTATGTTGACCTTTGAGGGGCGGGGGACGACGAATTTCGGATTGCGACTGGCTCATCACTATCGGCTGGCCAACAATCTGGGCCGGGCCGCGTTCTTGGCTGACCATATCGCGCGCCATGCCAAGATGACGAACCTGTTCATTGGCAAACACTGCATCGATACTGTTAATCTCACCGCAAGGAATGCCCATTTTGTTCAATCGGTCAATCCAATTTGCCGCGCTGTCCTGAATGGTGACAGCATTGATAATGGCATTCAACGCGGCGCGATTGCGAGAACGCGACGGGATGTCGGCATAATCATCCGACTCCATCTCCGGATCACCGATTGCCGCCTTTAACCGCGCCCACATATGCGCGCCCGCAATGGCAATATTAATATGCCCGTCTGAGGTCTCAAAAACCCCTGTCGGGATCATCGTGGGATGATCGTTACCGGCTTGCGGCGGAATCTCGCCATCCATCAGCCAGCGCGTTGCCTGAAAATCTAAATGGCCACCTGCGCCTGCAAAAGCGAGGTTTGAATCCACTGCCCTTCACCGGTTTTCTGGCGCGCGATCATCGCCAGTAAGACACCCTGCGCCGCAAAGCCGCCAGCGCACAGGTCAGCCACCGGAATTCCAACGCGCATCGGCCCCGCACCGGGTGCACCGGTGATCGACATCAGGCCGCCCATACCTTGCGCTATCTGGTCAAACCCCGGGCGGTCCGCCAGCGGGCCATCCTGACCAAACCCTGAAATCGAGGCATAAATGATCCGCGGGTTGATCGCGCGCCAGGTTTCATAGTCAACGCCAAGACGAAACTTTACATCGGGGCGATAATTTTCCACTACAATATCGGCAGTCTCGGCCATTCGTTTGAAAACAGCCACACCTTCAGGATCTTTCAAATCAAGGACTAGCGAGCGTTTGTTGCGATGCAAATTCTGAAAGTCCGAGCCGTCGCGCGTGCCGCCCATTTCCGCATCACCATTTGCTGGGGCTTCGATCTTAATGACATTGGCGCCCCAATCGCCAAGCTGGCGAACACAAGTCGGGCCCGAACGCACGCGCGTCAGATCAAGAACGGTAATGTCATTGAGAATATCGCTGGCGGGATCAAAGGGCATGATGACTCCTCAGATGATTTCTGGCGGGCTAATCGGTTGATTGGCGGCGTTATATAAGGTGGCGAGCAGGCATTTGTCGCGCTATAGTTCTAATCATTACAAGCGGGAAACTTTATAGTTTCATATATCAAAAGCCGCCTGACCTGTCAGCATCAATGCAATCTAGCAGACCCATACTCGTCATGAAAATTTTGGGCAATCAGGAAAAATATGAGCAATTATCTTTATGACCGTGTTTTTGGTCCGCATTCCGGCAGCGAAAAAATCTTCCTATATACGGACACTGCCGAGATATCCTTTGGTGATTTTACCGCGCTGACCAACCGCCTTGCAGGCGCACTGGTTGCCGCTGGCGTGACCCCTGGGGACCGGGTTGCTGTGCAGGCCGAAAAAACGGTAACTTTGCTGGCGCTTTATGCGGCAACGGTGAAGGCTGGCGGCGTCTATCTACCGCTGAATACCGGATATACCGCAACCGAGCTGGAATATTCTATCGGCAATGCACGTCCGGCACTGGTCATTGTTGATGCGGCCTCACAGGCGCAGATCACCCCGATTGCCAGTCGCTTCAACGCTCGTCTCATGACTTTGAATGCGGATGAGACTGGTAGTTTGACTGAGGCAGCAGCAGCGCATCCGCCGCGTTTTGATGCGGTTCCCCGCAGCAGTGAAGACCTTGCTGCCATCCTCTACACTTCGGGAACCACTGGACGCTCCAAGGGGGCTAAGCTATGCCACCGCAATCTGGTATCGAACAGTATGGTTCTGGCCGAGACTTGGCGCTTTACTGCCGATGATGTGTTGCTTCACATGTTGCCCATCTATCATACACACGGGCTGTTTGTGGCCTGTAATCTGTTATCGATGGTCGGCGGTTCGATGATCTTCCTGCCGAAATTCTCGGCCAGAGCGGCGCTTGACTGGATGCCAAAATCGACAACGATGATGGGGGTTCCGACCTTTTATACACGGCTTCTGGACAGCGCCGAATTCACCGCTGAGATAAGCCGGCATATACGCCTGTTCATTTCGGGATCGGCACCGCTTCTCGCGGAAACCCATCAGCAATTCGAAGCGCGGACCGGCAAAGCTATTCTTGAGCGTTACGGTATGACCGAGACCAATATGAGCACGTCCAACCCCTATGAAGGGGCGCGTCGGGCCGGAACGGTGGGGCGCGCATTGGACGGAGTTGAAATGCGCATTGCCGACCCGAAAACCGGTGCAGTGCTGGAAGATGGCGAGATTGGCATCATCGAGTTACGTGGCGATAACGTCTTTCTTGGCTATTGGGAAATGCCAGAAAAGACTGCCGAATCTTTTCGTGAAGACGGATTTTTTATCACTGGCGATATGGCCGTGCGAGATGGTGACGGCTATATCAGCATCGTCGGGCGTGACAAGGATTTGATTATTTCTGGTGGTCTGAACGTCTATCCCAAAGAAGTTGAAAGCCTGATTGATGGGTTGAGCGGTGTGCTGGAAAGTGCGGTGATCGGGGTTCCACACCGCGATTTCGGCGAGGCGGTCGTGGCGATTGTTGTCCGCGCCGACGCTAGCTCGACAACCGCTTCAAATACTGGCATCAGCGCAGCGGACATAATGTCGGTTCTAGAACCGCAGCTGGCAAAGTTCAAACAGCCAAAATCGATCCTGTTTATCGACAATTTGCCCCGCAACAGCATGGGCAAAGTACAAAAAGCCGAACTGCGTAAAACCCACACCGCATTATTCAGCTAGGCGTATCAAAAAAGCAGTGTCTGCTAGAAACTTGGTGATCCCGGAGGGACTCGAACCCCCTACCTACAGATTAGGAATCTGTCGCTCTATCCTGATGAGCTACGGGATCACAGTTTTTCATATGCCGTAATTTACGCCTAATTACCAGCGATGACTAGGCGTCTTCGGAGGCTTGCTTGCGAAGGACGAATTTCTGGATTTTACCGGTTGAGGCTTTTGGCAATTCTCCAACAAACACATGTTTGGGGCGCTTAAACCCTGCCATCTGCCCCTTGCACCATTCCATAAATTCATCAACGCTCAGCGTCTCGCCCGGTTTCAGCTCAACAAAGGCGCAAGGCACCTCTCCCCACTTATCGTCAGGCTTTGCAACAACGGCGGCGGCAGCCACGCTTGGATGCCGGTATAAATATCCCTCAACCTCAACCGAGGAAATATTCTCACCGCCGGAAATAATCACATCCTTCAGCCGGTCCTTAATCTGGATATAGCCGTTGGCGTGCCAGACAGCGGCATCACCCGAAAAAAACCAGCCATCATGAAGTGCCGCCTTGGTGGCGTTTTCATCTTTGTAATAGCCCTTCATCACAGCATTGCCGCGAAGCACAATTTCACCTTGGGTTTCGCCATCACGCGGCACCAGGTCACCGGTTTCGGTATTCATCACCGCCGCGCCTTCATGCATGGGAAATGATACACCCTGCCAGCTTTGAAGATCAGCCTGCTCATCAAAACTCAGATCGTTCCAATCCTCACGCCAGACACATTGTGTGACATGACCATAAGTTTCAGTCAGCCCGTAAACATGCATCACATCAAAACCCATCTCAGCCATTTTTTGCAGAATGGCGGCGGGCGGCGGCGCGCCAGCGGTGAACACACGCACCTGATAATCCAACTTTGGTCGTAGCGCCTCAGGCGCGTTTACCAGCAGTGAGAGAACAATTGGCGCGCCGCCAAAATGGGTCACCTTATGCGTTCCGATAGCACCAAAAATTGATTCGGCAGTAATCTGGCGGGTGAGCACAATGGTTGCCGCCATCATCGTCATTGTCCATGCATGACACCAGCCATTGCAGTGGAACATCGGCACCACATAAAGATAAGTCGGGTGCTGCGGCAAAGGCCAGCCGGTCGCGGTTCCCATGCTCATCAAATAAGCCCCGCGGTGGTGATAGACCACGCCTTTGGGCTTGCCCGACGTTCCCGAAGTATACCCAAGCGCCAGCGCCTGCCATTCATCGCGCGGCATTTCCCACGCAAATTCCGGATCACCGTCCCCGATAAAGCTCTCATAATCCTGATCACCAACCGGCGGCAGATCACCCATTGCCGCGTCACGTATATCAACCACCTTCATCTGACGGCGTATTTCGCCCGGCAATGTGTCAAGCGCAGCACTGACCTCAGCCCCAAACGCAGTATCGACAATCAACAACCGGCAATCGCTATTCTCCAGAATATAGGCGATGGTTTCAGCCTCTAGCCGTGTGTTGATCGTGTTCAACACACATCCCGCCATGGGCACACCAAAATGCGCCTCAAACATTTCTGGCGTATTGGCAGCAATAACGGAAACCGTATCGCCAATGCCAAGTCCGGCAGCGTTCAATGCTGATGCAAGCTGGCGCATTCGGGCATAGCTTTGCGCCCAGTTATAGCGGCGCTCACCATAGATAATTCCGGTGCGTTCCGGAAACAGATCGGCCGTCCGGGTGATAAAGCTAAGCGGGGATAGCGGGATGAAATTGGCGTCATTGCGAGGCAAGGTTTCGTAATTTTGCTTCATACTACACTCCAGAGATGACAGCGCTGATGCCGCCAGAAAACGAAAAGCTGACAATATGATGACGTTTTGGTTTTTGGTGTCAAGCTGATGACGGCTATCTTAGCCGCGCGGCGGCGATTTCACCCGCGAGACGCGCATTGTCAATGATCAGCCTTTTATTAGCGGCAAGGCTGCGTCCGGCTGACCGGCGGGCAATTTCAGCCAGCAGCCATGGCGTGGCCGCAGCTCCGCCCGGAGCATCATCAATACAACCGTCAATCCACCCCTGAATCTCGTCAAATTCAATCGCAAAATCGCGCGCAACAGGATTGCAAATCAGCACCGCACCGCCAATGCCAAGGTCAGCGCGCGCCGCAATTACGCGTGCAATATCTTCAGGCGTATCAGCGCGCATATCAACTGGCAGCCCACTATGCTGGGCCCAAAATGCAGGCATATCATCGGTGCGATAACCGATAACCGTAACCCCCATCGTTTCCAGATATTCTCTGGTACGCGGCAAATCCAGGATCACCTTCGGACCAGAACAAACAACGGCAACCGGCGTATGCGCCAGCTCAAACAAATCTGCCGAGATATCCATGCTGGCGTTAACGCCGCGATGCACCCCACCAATGCCGCCAGTAGCAAACAGCGAAATGCCGGCTTGCTCTGCTAGAATCATCGTTGCCGAAACCGTTGTTGCACCCAGTGTAGGCGCTGATGTTGCCCCAGATAATGCGGCTGGCAAATCACGGCGCGACAGTTTTGCAACGCCGGGAGTCGTCGCCAATCGCTGCATCGCTGCAGCGTCAAGACCAACATGTGGAACCCCGTCCAGAACAGCAATCGGCGCCGGAACGCCGCCGCCTTGACGAACAGCAGCTTCGCCAGCCTTGGCAACCTCGATATTGTCGGGATGCGGCAGGCCGTGGCTGATCAAAGTTGATTCTAGTGCAACAAGCGCCCGCTTATCGGCGGCATTTTGAACCGCTGCAGAATATCTGACTGACGACATCATTTTTGCGCTCATCTTTGTGTTTCTTTCTATGTTTTAGGTGGCCATATTTTAGGTGGCCGTGTTTCAGTTGGTCATATTTCGGTTGGGGGGCGACCCGCATGATCTGCGCCTGCCTCCAACGCTGTTTTTAGAATCCGGGCTGCACCCGAAGATGAATTACCGTTTTGCGCATCAGCAAAGAATGCCGCAAAGAATGCTGCCGCCATAGCATCGCCAGCGCCGTTGGCATTGACCAGATTAATCTCCGGCGGAATGGCCGTGACCGTATCTCCGGCGAAAGAATATGCCGCCAACGCACCCCCATCACTGACCAGAACCCCGCCATTATTGCGTAGGCACCGCGATAAAGTGGCCGCCATCGACGCGGCATCTGCATCTTGTCCGGATTTTACTATGGATGAACCAGTTACTATAGACGCGTTGGCTAGGTGCATTAACAAGGCACCCGCCTCGGCGCGGTTCAGGACCAGCGCATCAACATTTCCCAGAATTGCCGCCAGCCGGTCAATTTTTTGCAGCGACGTTCCCGCAGCGTAAAGCGGGATTGTGTCGGCAACCCTGTCTGCGAGCGCTGCCAGAACCTCTGCCGGAAAATTAGCATCGATCACCACCGGCCCCTCTGGACTAGTGCGTGCCAAATCGGGAAGGGTTAAAATAATTTCCGGTGTCACTTGATCATAGATAGACAGGCTGGCAGCGCCAATCACCAACTCGCCATCCGCATCAAGCAGGGCCGTATAAACAGGCATGTCAGCCGCCAGTTCATCTTCTGGCGCATTTTTTGCAATTTCTGCGGCGGCAGGATTAACAAAAACAGCATCAATCCCGCAGCGGGCAAGACGGTCCTGCATGGCTGGGGCATGCGCAGCCGGCTGAACACCGATAAACCTGACATTCAGTCCAGTTGCCGCCAGATGACGCGCGATATTCGCCGCAACACCGCCCAGAGATTCGGTAAGTCGCGCAGGATTGGTGCGCCGCATGACTAACGCATCGCCACACATCAAATGCCGATCCAGATGACACCCGCCAATTACGGTAAAAGCCGCGTAAGAATCTTCTGCCATTTCATTCACTAAACAGGTCTCCGCGTCTGGTCTCAATTCCGCGTTTGGTCTCTATTCAAGGTAGATTGGCGCGACTGCGGCGCCAGAAACGCCATTGGATAATCGCCACTATCACCGATCCAATTCCCATGACAAACATCGCCCAGAACCATCCATCCAATGATTCCGCGCCGCCGGTAAAATCCAGCATTACCCCAACAGCCGGGCCGCCAAGCGCCCCGCCACTAAATCCAATCATCGAATGAACCGCCAGTAATGCCCCGCGGTCATGTGGTGCAGCGGCGGATACGGTCCCCGTGGTTAACGCACCGGAATCCATCATGATAAAAACATTATAGACGCACAACACGGCAATCGCGACCCAGATTGGCGCGGCAAGAGTGAAAGCCGACAAAACAGCCATGCCCGCCGATGCTGCTCCAAAAAGGGTGATTACCCGGTGTCGATTATAGGTCAGGCAAAAACGCGCACCAATAATCGAGGCCACCATTCCGCTTAGCGTCATCAGTGTGACAATTGTCGTAATAAGCGGAAGCGATAGAGCTGGTTGAGCGCGCGTACCAAGAAAGACGAAAAGAGCATAACTCCAGCTACGAAAGGCAAACAACTCATAGGTATGGGCACCGTAAGCAACAATATAGCTCATCGCCTGCGGATTGCGAAAGGCCGGGCGAAGGTCCAGTGGATGACGCCGCCGAACCGGCTCAGGCGGCGCTTTAGCACGAACCAAAAACAGCATCCCAAGTACCGCGACAAGAGCGCCTGCCGCGCCAAGCCAAGCCGCCATCCGATAGTCGAAATAAATCAGCAGATTACCATTGATGAAGAACGAACTACCGGTGCCAATACCAAAACATGATGTATAAATCGGTACGGCATGAAGCCGGTGTCGGTCAGACAGTCGCGCGTTCAAAATTTGCAGCCCGGGCATATAGGTACCAGCGAGACCGGCTCCAACAATCGCCCATGTCAGCACAGCACTCCAGAACCCATTAGCAAAAGTGGCAAAACTACTCGCCCCAATGAAAGTAGCAAGCGCTCCCCCGATAAAAACCCGCTTGGCGTCAACAGTATCCGTCAAACCGACAAGGATGGGTGTTGCCAACACATACCCGGCGAAATAAGCACCACTGATCCAGCCAACCTGGGTGTTAGTCAACCCCCAGCTATCGCCAAGCTGGACCAGAAAAACGGGCCAAATAGCATAACCAAGCATGGCGAGAACTGCAGCAATACATGTCACCATGATCAGTATAATTGGCCGATCTCCAGCAATTACACCCCTGCTTTTATACTTCTCAGACGACTTTAACGATCCCAAGAACCAATTCCTTTATCGGTGCTTTGTCATGCACTAAACCTTATTTCTACCATCTTTAGAGGAGAGGTCATCCAGAAATTCTTTCCCAGAAACAGGATGTAAACGGGAAGTGGGGCGAGAGTGTCAAAAAATTAGAGCGGACTCAGGCCAGCAAAACCATAACGATGGAAAGTGCCAGCAATGCCATCGCGAATAATTCCTTGAATGTCGGTTTTTCTTTGAAATAGAAAAATGAAATACAAAGAACAAACACCAGTTCGATCTGGCCAACGGCGCGCACTGGTGCCACCGCATAAAGAGAAAAGGCAGCGAACCAAGTGATCGTCGAAATAGCACCAGAAAAACCAACAATAATACTTTCACGCCAATGTATAAATGTGGCCTTTAGCTGATCCGGCGTCCGGCGGACCATCCAAATCCCCATCAGAGCCGACTGGATCAACACCGCCACCCCGCCGGTAAATCCGGCGCGCATCATCAGATCAGGACTATCTAGCGAATCAGTAGCGGCGCGATAAGCAACCGTAGAAAATCCTAGAAAAGCACCGCTAGCAAGACCGATCGCTGTTTGTTTTGTAAACAGAGATTTTTTCAAATTGTCAAAAGTCATTGCACTTTTGGCAAGCGAGAGAATAAAAACCGCGATCACGCCAATGATGATGGCTAACCCCACTTGAAGATTGACCAGATGCCCCAGAATCACCGCCTCAAAGATGGCCGCCTGAATCACCTCGGTTTTTGAAAACGCCGTTCCGGCGGCAAAAGAGCGATGCGAAAACATCCTTACCAGCAGGATGGTGAAAATAATCTGCGTTACGCCGGCAACGGTGACCCATAGCAAAAATTTCAGGTTCAGCGGTGGAAGCGGAACGGCGCTCCACCCTGCATAGGCAAGCACAAATGCCCAAGAAAAGGGAATGGCATAGGAAAAACGAACATAGCTTGCCCCCAGATCACCAAGGTCATCTTTCAGCTTCTTCTGATAAGCACCACGGACCGTTTGCGCGACAGCAGCGACAATCGTAAACCAAATCCAAATAGACATTTATTTCCCTGAACAAATCGCCGTCAAACCTGTCACTGCGTCACATGATGCGTAACATTCAGCAGGTTTTCCACGATGCCGCACTTTTTTGGACCTAATTTTCCAAATATCTGGCCCTAATGCAAGTTGGCAAGGTCTGCAATTGATAGTATGCAAAAACAGATATCGGTACCCTCTAAAAATACTGGGGGTGTTTTTGGTACCATACCCGGTAATTTTACTCTTTTGCGATAACCAGCAACATTCAGGAATAGGGATAACGCATCATGAAAATGACAACAGAAGAAGCCTTTGTGAAAGTTCTACAGATGCATGGCATCGAAAATGCTTTTGGAATTATTGGTTCGGCAATGATGCCAATTTCTGATCTGTTCCCGCAGGCGGGCATAACCTTTTGGGACGCCGCACATGAATGCAACGCTGGCATGATGGCGGACGGGTTCACCCGTTCAACCGGCCAGATGTCAATGATGGTGGCGCAGAACGGCCCGGGCATTACCAATTTCGTAACGCCGGTGAAAACCGCTTACTGGAACCACACTCCTTTATTGCTGGTAACACCGCAGGCGGCGAATAAGACGCTTGGTCAGGGCGGGTTTCAGGAAGTCGAGCAGATGGCACTGTTCAAAGATATGGTCGCCTATCAGGAAGAAGTTCGTGACCCTAGCCGGATTGCCGAAACGCTGAACCGGGTGATCTTGCAGGCCAAGCGCGCCTCAGCCCCTGCCCAAATCAACGTGCCGCGTGATTTCTGGACACAGGTGATTGATATCGAACTTCCCGCCATTGTTGAATTTGAGCTTCCGGCTGGAGGTGCTGAGGCAATTGAAACTGCGGCTGCGATGCTGTCCGAGGCGAAATTCCCGGTCATTCTGAATGGCGCTGGTGTTGTTATTGGCGGTGCTATTCCTATTTCGATGCAGCTTGCCGAACGTTTGGACGCGCCTGTCTGCTGCGGGTATCAGCATAATGACGCCTTTCCCGGATCACATCCTTTGTTTGCCGGACCGCTTGGCTATAACGGATCAAAGGCGGCGATGGAGTTGATCAAACAAGCCGATGTTGTGCTTGGCCTTGGCACCCGTCTGAACCCCTTTTCAACACTTCCGGGCTATGGAATTGATTATTGGCCGGGTGATGCAAAAATTATTCAGGTTGATATCAACGCCGACCGCATTGGCCTGACTAAGCCGGTGACCGTTGGTATCGTTGGTGATGCTGCCCAAGTGGCCAACAGTATCTTAGAAAAATTATCAGCAGAGGCTGGTGATCATAACCGTACGCAGCGCCGCGAGATTATCGCCAAGACAAAATCTGCCTGGGCGCAGGAGCTAAGCTCTATCGACCATGAAGATGATGATCCGGGAACAACTTGGAACGAGCGTGCGCGCAACCGTGAGCCAAAAAAGCTATCACCGCGGATGGCGTGGCGGGCAATCCAAAGCGCCCTTCCAAAAAATGCAATTATCTCGTCGGACATTGGAAACAACTGTGCGATCGGCAATGCGTATCCTACTTTTGAAGAAGGCCGCAAATATCTGGCTCCGGGCCTGTTTGGACCGTGCGGCTATGGTCTTCCATCGATTGTTGGGGCCAAAATCGGTCGTGGTGATGTGCCGGTTGTGGGATTTGCCGGCGACGGTGCGTTTGGTATTTCAATGAATGAAATGTCTGCCATTGGCCGGGAAGAATGGCCAGCCATCACCATGGTGATTTTCCGCAACTATCAGTGGGGCGCAGAAAAGCGTAACACTACCTTGTGGTATGATGACAATTTCGTCGGCACTGAACTGGATGACGGTGTTTCCTATGCTGGCATTGCCAAGGCGTGCGGGCTGAACGGCATGGTTGCTACCACCATGGAAGAGGTAACCGATATGCTGAATACCGCCATCGATGCCCAGATGAAGGAAGGCAAAACCACCTTCATCGAAGTTATGCTAAATCAAGAGCTGGGCGAGCCCTTCCGCCGCGACGCAATGAAGGCCCCTGTTGCTGTTGCAGGCATTAGCCGCAACGACATGCGCCAGCAACCCATGGCATAACACTGCCTAAAAATTAAACCAGTTTTGCCTCGCAAACACCAAACCCGCGCCAAATCACGGCGCGGGTTTTTCTATTCCCGAAACCACCAATCAGCCCGAAACCACCATCAAACTGTCAAAATGCTGCATCCTGTGGTGCTGCGACTGGCCAGGGCAGAATGTGCCTTGCTCACATCTTGCAACGTAAATCGTTGATTGATTGCCACATTCAGCGTTCCGTCCACCACCAGTCCAAACAACGCTGAATATGCGGCCTCAAGCCAAGCCCGTTCTGCGGTGAAATGGAACAAAACCGGCCGGGTCAATCTCAGTGATGCCGCCGCCAAGTCGGAAATCTTAAAATCGGTATAGGGTCCCGACGCCTGTCCGAAATTAACGATGGTGCCATGCCGCCTTGTTGCCGCCAGCGTTGTTGCCATAGTGTCCCTGCCAACAGAATCATAGGCGGCGTCAACGCCTTTTCCATCGGTCAGCTCCATAATCTGCGCCAAGACATCAGCGCTGGAATAATCAATCACATGATCATAGCCACTGGCGCGTGCCAATTCAGATTTCCGGGGCCCGCCAGCTGTTCCAATCGTAACCGCGCCCAGTGACTTCAACCACTGACCGGCCAGCAATCCAACCCCGCCAGCAGCGGCGTGAAACAGGATTTTATCCCCCGCCTGCACTGCATAACTGTCACGAACAAGAAAGGCAGCCGTTAGACCTTTCAGCATGATTGCCGCCGCCACTTCGCACGAAATGCTATCAGGCAACTTGACCACATGATCG
>JAACDV010000234.1 GCA_009936825.1 Bacteroidota bacterium
CCCTTTTTCATACGGCCCCTTTTTCATACGGATGATACAAAATCGCCAACTCACCCGCACGGGCCACCCGCACGCAACCCACGTAAATCCTTATAAGGGAGTATCAAGATGCCTCTTCCTCTCGTTGCCAGCGGTATCGCGCTGGCGGATGCGCTGGTGCGCATGTTTGCCCCGGTCAATCGCTTAATTGACGAATTTCAAATTTCCGACGAGGGTCGTGCGCGCGCCAAAGCCGAAATGACCGCGCTTCAAAACGATGCGCTGGCACTGGCGCTCGCTGTTGAAAAGGATCGGCTGGCGGCGCAGGCCAGCATGCTCGTGGCCGAGGCTGGCGGCCAGTCATGGCTGCAAAGGAATTGGCGGCCAATTACCATGCTCAGCTTTCTGGGGTTGGTTGTGGCGGACTCATTCGGCTTGCTGGCTTTTAGGCTGGCCGATCAGGCATGGCTGTTGTTGCAAATCGGGCTTGGCGGATATGTTGTCGGTCGCAGTTTTGAGAAAATTTCGCCGCAGACCAATGGTGCCATCCATCAATCCCTGCATAACATCGCCTCTCCTGCCCCTGAAAAGACGCGCCGTAATACTGCTAAAAATACCGGTAAGGGGAAATTGGTGAAAGATGTTAAGTGATCCAGCGCTTCGCCGTATGATTATTCAGCATGAGGGATGGCGCGCCTTTGCCTATAAGGATACCGCCAGCAAACTGACCATCGGCGTTGGCCGTAACCTATCGGATCGCGGGCTGGCTGCAGACGAAATTGACCTTCTTCTGGACAATGATCTGGAACTGGCACTGGCGATCTGTGTTGATCTGTTTGGCTCTGATTTTGCTGGTGCATCGGTGCCCCGGCGTCATGCGCTGATCTCGATGGCGTTTAATCTTGGCGGGCCGCGTCTGGCAAAATTTATCCGCTTGCGCGCGGCGATTAAGGCAGGGGACTGGCAGGGCGCGGCGCATCATGCCTTGGACAGCCGGTGGGCCAGCCAGACCGGGGGACGCGCCCGGCACATCGCCCAGCTTATCAGCGGACCAGAATCCCCTAAACCCTTAATCTAACTTCGCAAAAATCTAACTTCGCAAAAGCAGGGGTTATGATGTCCGGTAGGCGGCAAATCTGGCAGCCTCATCCAGCGCGCGGGCTAGCGGTAAGGTGCGCTCATCATCATAGAAAGGGGCAAGTGCGACGCCAGCATTCTTGGCATAATCTGCAGCAATAGCCATTGACCGGCTAATCGCGGCATGGCGCATCAGAATCTGCTGAGCCTGTTGCAGGTCGCCCTCTTGAAAATCTGCATCGCCAAGGGTGCGTTGCCAGAAATCACGCTCGTCTTTGCTGCCATCCCGCCACGCCAGAATAACCGGAAGGGTGATTTTCTGATCGGTAAAATCATCCCCGGTGTTTTTGCCCATATCCACGGCATCAGCGCTATAATCCAGCGCGTCATCCATAATTTGAAAGGCCATGCCAAGGTGCATGCCATAGCTGTGCATCGCGTCCACCGCATCCAGATCGCCGCCTGTTACCTCGGCTCCAGCGGCAGCGGCGGCGGCGAACAGAATGGCGGTCTTTCCTGAAATAACCTCCAGATAATCATCCATCGCGGTGTCCGGTGCGCCGGTGATCGTCATCTGTTTAATTTCGCCTTCGGTGATGTGGGCCGACGCTGACGCCAGCCGCCCCAAAACCGCAATATTGCCAGCCTCAACCATCAATTCAAAGGCGCGTGCAAACAGAAAATCCCCCACCAGAACCGATGCATCATTCCCCCACAGCGCATTCGCTGTATCTTGCCCGCGGCGAAGTTCTGATTCGTCAATCACATCATCATGCAGCAAAGTAGCCGAATGGATAAATTCAACCGCGGTGGCCAGTTTGATTGCAGGCGCGCGTTTATCGGCATCGCCAGACGCCAGAATTGCCCCGGCAATTGTCATCATCGGCCGAATTCTTTTGCCGCCCGACGCAATCAAATGCCCGGCGAGTTGCGGGATCAGCGGTACGTCACTGGCCATTCGCGCCAGAATGGTTTCATTCACTTTGGCAATATCAAGCGCCAGCATCTCAATCAGGGGGGTGATTGATGGTGCCTTGTCGGCAAGTGACGAAGGGGATGTTGAAGGCATGATTTAGGGGCTCCAACGACGTTGCTCTAAACTCGATCGGGACAAATTCAGACGCAATTATACATGTATTAAGACTAATCAGCAGATGGCGTCGATGAATTGTTATCGCCGGTTGGATGTAATCAGCAAGCAAAATCATGAAATTTGCCCCCGGTTCTGTCTTTTTGTCGCAGATAGCCCGGCCCGTTGTCGCAGATAGCCCGGCCATCGCCCCCACTTGATTTTAGGGCTGTCTGCGGTGTAGGGGCTTGGCTAATGGACGGATTTGGCGCATATATTTTGAATGGTGACGATCGTGCGAACTACCAATGCGGTGCGCCTGTCATTTTTGCAGGTGCTTCTGGCCGATGCTGGAATACAAACCGACGTGTTTGATTCAAATATGGCAGCGCTGGAGGCAGGAATTGGCGCTTTTCCGCGCCGGCTTATGGTGTTGGCCGACCAACGCCTCGCCGCCGAGACAGTGCTGCGTGAAGCCGAAGAATTTTATGATGACTAAAAAATCCGGGATGCTACCCAAATCCAGGATTGGAACCCCGATAATCAATGGGCCGAACTAATGAGCGAAGATCCCATAGCCGATAATAGCAATCTGAAAGATGATGCTCCAATGATGCGGGTTACCCACGATCATCTTCTGCGTGAGGCTGTTAAAATCACCCAACCGGTGGACGGGTACCGGGTTGGTAGTGATGCTATTTTGCTGGCGGCGTCGGTTGGCACGGCGCGCGGACGCGTTCTGGATATGGGGGCGGGGGTTGGCGGTGTTTCGCTTTGTTTGGCGCACCGGCTTGCTGGCCTTCAGATTACCGCTATTGAAAAGAATGACGATCTTGCCGCCCTCGCTCTTGAAAACGCTGCGGCGAATGATTTCACCAGCCGTATCAGGGTTTTAACAGGCGATATTCGCGATATGCCATCGGTTCTGGCTGGCAGCTTTGATCATGTTGTAAGCAACCCTCCCTATCATGATGCGCGCGGCACCCGTCCGCGAAATCCGGACCGTGCGCTGGCACATATGGGCGGTGACAGCAGTATGGCGGATTGGGCAAAATCGGCGATCTGGGCAGCCAAGCCGCGGGCCCGGATTAGCATGATTTGCCGGGCTGACCGAATTCCTGAATTGATCAGTCTGTTTACCGAAAATGGAGCTGGTGAGGCGGTTATGTTTCCCCTATGGCCGCGGCATTCCAGCCCGGCAGGCAGGGTGATTATTCAGGTCAGGCGTGATGTTGATGGCCCCGGTGCCATTTTGCCGGGGATGGTTATGCATCGTGATGATGGCGGCTTTACCGATGCAGCGGATCAGGTTATGGCGGGCGGCGCATTAGCGCTAAAGCATCCGGCCCGCCCGCAAACGCGCAATAGACGGCGTGATGGAGTGTCAAATGAGCTTTCTTAAATCAATTTTCCGCATCCTGTTTTTCTGGCGGCGCAAACGCGCGGTAGTGCCGGTGGTGCGCTTGAGCGGCGTTATTGCCAGCAGCAGCCAGACACGCCGCGGCCTGTCGCTCGAAGGGGTGGAACCGCAGCTGAAAAAAGCTTTTTCGGTTACCGGAGCAAAGGCAGTTGCGCTGATCATCAATTCACCTGGCGGATCTCCGGTGCAATCGGCGCTGATCGGGCAACGCATTCGTGCGCTGGCAAAAAAGGCTGATATTCCGGTGTTAGCTTTCTGCGAGGATGTGGCGGCCAGCGGCGGTTACTGGCTGGCGGTCAGTGCGGATGAGGTTTATGCCAATGCAGCCTCGGTTATCGGCTCAATCGGGGTGGTTTCGGCAGGCTTTGGTTTTGACCGGGCGATTGAAAAACTGGGGGTTGACCGACGCGTTTACACCGCGGGTAAGAACAAGATGATTCTGGATCCGTTTGCGCCTGAACAGGGGGCTGATGTTGACCGGCTGAAATCCTTGCAGAGTGAAATTCATCAGCAATTCATCACCCATGTGGTTGATCGGCGCGGTGCCAAATTGAAGGGTGAGCATGATGATCTGTTCAGCGGTGCGTTCTGGACCGGGCTTGCGGCGGTTGATCTGGGGTTGATTGACGGTATTGCCGACTGCCGCGCACTGGTTACCGAGCGGTTTGGTGAGAATGTTGATTTGATGATGATCATGCCAAAGAAAAAGCTGTTTGCCGGTTTTGACGGTATCCCCGGAATGCGCAGTGGTGGCGGGTTGGCCGGAAATCTAGTTGATGAAGTGGTTGACGTGGCGGTTGAACGTGCATTCTTGGCGCGTTTTGGTTTATGATAGCCCCTTCAATACTGGCACATATATTTTGGTTAGGGGCTGACGGCCCGACAGGTGTTTTATGATTCCATCTCTGCCCAAACTTCTGGCGCTAGCGGCGATTATCTGGGTTGTCTGGAAGGGGTTTCGCCTGCTTGAGAGGCGCAATCACAGCAATAATCCCCCTGCAGATTCGAATAATGATCCGGCTCAAAATAATGACGGACAAAAAAAGAGCATCGCGCGCTGGACCTTGAAGAGTGCAGAGTCTGTCGGGCGTGGGTTAGCGGCGAATCGTGTGAGCGCGAGGCCTGTCCCTATCGCGGCCAATCTTGATGAGTCCAGTCTCGATGAGTCCAGTCTTGATGAATTCGGGCTTAAGGAATCCTGTCCTGAAATGCCAATTTGATTTTCCCGAACCAAAAGGTTGCATTGCCCGCCTGTTTGGGGCTAATTTGCGCGCTCATCCCTCATTAGAGAAGCGCAAATGGCCAAGTCGAATATAGCTCCCCCGGGGCTCGATTTTCAGTCAATTCTTCTCAAGCTTCAGGCCTATTGGGCCGAGCAGGGCGCGGTGATTCTGCAACCTTATGATATGGAGGTTGGCGCCGGAACATTTCATCCGGCCACCACGTTGCGCGCGCTAGGCCCGGACCATCATTGGCGCGCTGCCTATATTCAACCGTCGCGCCGTCCGACCGATGGCCGGTTTGGTGAAAACCCGAACCGGTTGCAGCATTATTATCAGTTTCAGACGATTTTCAAACCATCCCCACCGAACTCGCAGGCGCTTTATCTTGGCAGTTTGGCGGCGATCGGGCTCGACCCTGACAGCCATGATATCCGGTTTGTTGAGGATGACTGGGAATCTCCGACATTGGGGGCCTGGGGCCTTGGATGGGAAGTGTGGTGTGATGGGATGGAAGTGTCGCAATTCACGTATTTTCAGCAGGTTGGCGGATTTGAATGCGATCCGGTGCCGCTGGAATTAACCTATGGATTGGAACGTTTGGCGATGTTCATTCAGGGCGTCGATAATGTCTATGATCTTGATTGGGACGGGGTTCCGGCGGATCAGGGCGGCAAATGCTATGGCGATATTTTCCACCGTGCCGAGGTCGAATTTTCGAACTGGAATTTCAATCACGCCGAAACCGACATGCTGCTTCGCCATTTTCGGGATGCCGAGGATGAGTGCGGCCGGTTACTGGTTCTGGACGAACCTTTGGCACTGCCTGCCTATGATCAATGTGTGAAGGCCAGTCATCTGTTTAATCTGCTGGATGCGCGGGGCGTCATTTCGGTAACGGAACGCGCGTCCTACATTGGCCGGGTTCGGGCGCTGGCACGCGGATGCTGCGAGGCATGGATTGGCGTTGATAGGAAATCCGGCGCTGTGGTGGCTGACGATGGCTGATCTTTTGATTGAACTCCTCAGCGAGGAAATTCCGGCCCGGATGCAGCTTCGCGCGGCAGCAGATTTAGACCGGTTGATGACCACCAAACTTGCTGATGCCGGGTTGGCGCATGGTGCTGTCAGCCGTTTTGTTGCCCCGCGGCATCTGGCGATTTATGTTGCCGATATTGACTTGCGGCAGGAAGATGTTGTTGATGAGCGCCGCGGCCCGCGCGCCGACGCGCCGGATCAGGCCATCGCCGGGTTTTTGAAATCAACCGGGTTATCGCGGGATCAACTAATCGAACAGGAAACGCCGAAAGGTACGTTCCTTTTCGCAAAAATTGAGCGCGCCGGAGCCGAGACTGCCGATCTTTTGCCCGAAATGATTACCGGTATTTTGAATAATTTCCCATGGCCGAAAAGCCAGCGCTGGGGCACCACAAGGTTCCGTTGGGTGCGCCCGTTGCATCGCGTTAACGTAGTTTTTGACGGCCACCCTCTTTCTGGCAGCCTAGATTTAGGCGGCGATAGCCTTGCCTTTACTGCCGCCAGCCGTGGTCATTATTTTGAAGCACCACAAGATATCGACCTTACCGGTATTACCGGAAACGTCGGCCCTGGGGGTATCCTTGGGCCTGATGAATATGTTGCCCGATTGCAGGCGGCACATGTGATGGTGGATTTTGCCGCGCGCCGAAACGCAATTAACGAAGGGGCGCAGCAGCTGGCAAGCGCGCATGGCTGCACGCTGCATCCAAATGATGACCTGATTGATGAGATAACCGGCCTTGTTGAATGGCCGTCCCCGTTATTCGGCGAAATTGAAGCTCAGTTTATGGATTTGCCCGACGAGGTTCTGGAAGCGTCAATCCGTGTACATCAGAAATATCTCACCACTGATATGATTGGTGATAAAACCCCGGATAATACCGAAAATCAGCCTGTTGCTCTGGCTCGCGGATTTGTAGTTGTTAGCAACCGCCTGCCTGACGTCCGGCGTGATGCGGTTATTCTGGCGGGCAATCAGCGGGTGCTTCGGGCGCGGCTTGCCGATGCCCAGTTCTTTTTCAATGAGGATCGCCAGTCACCGCTTGCAAGCTACCTTCCAAGGCTTGCCGATATTGCCTTTTATGAAGGCCTTGGATCGGTTCATGACAAGGCGCTGCGGATGGAAAAGCTGGCTTTGGTGATTGCGCCGGCGGTAGCGGGGTGTGATGCGGCGGTGGCAGCGGGTGCGGCGCGTCTGGCCAAGGCTGATCTTGTCACCGGAATGGTTGGAGAATTTCCCGAATTGCAGGGCATTATGGGCGGTTATTATGCGCGCCTTGGCGGTGAGTCTGCGGATATTGCCGATGCGATTGCAGGGCATTACCGCCCGCAAGGTCCGGCTGACAGCCTGCCATTCAGCCCCGAGGGACTGGCGGTTTCGCTTGCCGATAAAATTGACAGTTTGACCGGATTTTTCGGTGTCGGTGCAAAACCAACCGGATCGAAAGACCCGTTTGCGCTGCGTCGTGCGGCCCTTGGCGTGATCCGAATCATTCTGGAATCGCGGATTCGGTTGCCCCTAACACCGCTGTTTGAGGCGGCAGCTTCGGCGCATGGGTTTGCGGCAGTTCACCCCGATCTGCTGGCGTTCATCCGTGAGAGGTTGCGCGTTAGTCTTCGTGATGCGGGAATTGCCCATGATGTTATAGCGGCGGCCTTTGGCGATCTGGATACCGCTTTGCATGATGATTTGCTGGGGCTTGCTGACCGCGCGGCGGCGCTGTCCCAATTTCTTCAGGGCGAAGACGGTGCTGGCTTGCTGGCAGGATGGCGCAGGGCTGCCAGTATTTTGAATGCTGAGGAAAGTAAATCCAAACAGACGTTCGCCCCCGAAACCAATCCGGCCCTTTTTGTAGTGCCAGCGGAAGGCGACCTTCACGCCGCGCTAACCGGATTATCTGCGTTGCCTAGCGGCGGTGAGAATGCCGATCTATTGCTGCAAATGATGCGTTCTCTTGGCGGTCTGCAAGGCCCGATTGACAGTTTCTTTGACAGAGTTGTCGTGAATGATCACGATGCATCTATCAGGCAAAACCGCCTTGGTCTGTTGGCCATGGTGAGGGATGCCATGCAAAGGGTTGCGGACTTCTCAAAACTTGAAGGATAACCGGGCATGAACAAAGATACGACGCAGTGGGTCTATAAATTCGGTGCAAATGTTACCGATGGTAACAGCTCGATGCGTAATCTCCTTGGAGGTAAGGGAGCAAATCTTGCGGAAATGAGCGGCATTGGCTTGCCTGTTCCCCCCGGCTTTACCATCACCACCGAGGTTTGCACTTATTTTTATGACAATGCGCGCACTTATCCCGGCAATCTGAAAGCCGAGGTGAACGGAGCTGTTGCCGGTATTGAGGCCGAAACAGGTGCCAGCTTTGGTGATGTTGATAATCCGCTGTTGGTTTCGGTTCGCTCAGGCGCGCGTGCCTCAATGCCGGGGATGATGGACACTGTTTTGAACCTTGGCTTGAATGATGCAACCGCTGCCGGTCTTGCCAGGCGGGCCGATGATACGCGCTTTGCCTATGACAGCTATCGCCGCTTTATCCAGATGTATGCTGATGTGGTTATGGGCGTGGATCATGGGTTGTTTGAAGACGAACTGGAAGAGCTAAAACTGCGCCGCGGCGTGTTTGATGATACCGGACTTTCCGGCGATGATCTGGTCACGCTGGTTGATAGCTATAAAAAAATCGTTAGCGAGGAAGCTGGCAAAGACTTTCCGCAGGACCCTGAAGACCAGCTATGGGGCGCGGTTGGAGCGGTCTTTACCAGCTGGATGAATGCCCGTGCTGCCACCTATCGCCGGTTGAATAGCATTCCCGCATCTTGGGGGACTGCGGTCAATATTCAGGCAATGGTGTTCGGCAATATGGGCGATGATTGTGCCACTGGCGTTGCCTTTACGCGCGATCCATCAACCGGTGAGAACAGCTTTTACGGTGAGTATCTAATTAATGCGCAGGGCGAGGATGTGGTTGCCGGAATTCGCACGCCCTTGCCCCTGACGAAAGCGGCGAGTGCAGCCAGCGATGCAGGCGAAATATCTATGGAAGAGGCGATGCCGCAGGTATTCGCCCAGCTCGACAAGGTTCGCGGCCAGCTAGCAAAGCATTATGCCGATATGCAGGATCTGGAATTTACCGTCCAGCAGGGCAAGCTCTATATGTTGCAAACCCGGAGTGGCAAGCGCACCGGTGCTGCTGCGCTTCGGATGTCGGTTGATATGGCCGAAGAGGGGTTGATCACGCGTGAGGAGGCGTTGCTGCGGATTGATCCGATTGCGCTCGATCAACTGCTTCACCCAACGCTGGACCCTGACGCCAAAAAGACCGTATTGACCAAGGGACTTCCTGCATCACCCGGAGCCGCTGCGGGCTTGATTGTGCTTAGTGCCGATAAGGCTGAGGAAATGGCAGCTCATGGGCATGAAGTTATTCTTGTGCGTCTGGAAACAAGCCCGGAAGACATTCACGGCATGCATGCCGCTGCGGGTATTTTGACTGCGCGCGGCGGAATGACAAGCCATGCTGCGGTTGTGGCGCGTGGAATGGGGCGCGCTTGTGTGTCTGGTGCCGCTGATCTTCGCTTTGATGAGGTGAACGGCAAGGTTTTTATTCGCGACGCCGAATTGAATGAGGGCGATACCATCACCATCGACGGCGCCACGGGTGAGGTGTTTATGGGGACCGTCAAAACGATCCAGCCGCGTATGTCGGGGGCATTTTCAACGGTTATGCAATGGGCCGATGATATCCGCCGGATGAAGGTCAGAACCAATGCTGAAACGCCGGCTGATGCCCGTGTTGCGGTTGATTTCGGCGCTGAGGGTATTGGCCTTTGCAGGACCGAGCATATGTTTTTCGACGTTGATCGGATCGTTGCTATGCGCGAGATGATTATGGCGACGGATATTTCCGGGCGTGAGGCGGCACTTGCCAAATTGTTGCCGATGCAGCGTCATGATTTTGAAGAGCTATTTACCATCATGTCGGGCTTGCCGGTGACTATCAGGTTACTGGACCCGCCTTTGCATGAATTTCTGCCGCATTCCGCGGATGAGCTAGAAGATGTTGCGGCGGCGGCGGGTATCTCGCCCGAAACTGCCCGTCAGCGTAGCTTAAAGCTGTCCGAATCCAACCCGATGCTCGGCCATCGCGGGTGCCGACTTGCGGTAACTTATCCTGAGATTTGCCGGATGCAAGCGCGTGCGATTTTTGAGGCGGCGGTGAATGTTGTCAAATCAGGTGCGACAGCACCCGTTCCTGAAGTGATGATTCCCTTGGCTGCCACTGCGGGTGAAATTTCGATTTGCAAGGCGTTGATTGATCAGGAGGCCAAGCTGGTGATGGCAGAGAGTGGCATCACCATCGAATATCTGGTTGGTACCATGATTGAATTGCCGCGAGCTGCGATTTGTGCCGGTGATCTTGCCGATGAAGCTGAATTCTTCTCGTTCGGTACAAATGATCTGACGCAGACAGCCCTTGGCATCAGCCGTGATGATGCTGGTGCATTTATGCACGCCTATACCGATGCCGAGATTTATGCGACTGACCCGTTTGTGTCGATTGACCGTGACGGTGTTGGCGCGCTGGTGCAGATGGGGGCCGACCGCGGCCGCGCTGCGCGGGATAATCTAAAGCTTGGTATTTGCGGTGAGCACGGCGGTGATCCGGCATCAATCTTCTTTTTTGAAGAGGTTGGCTTGGATTATGTATCCTGCTCGCCTTACCGGGTGCCCGCTGCAAGATTGGCATCGGCACAGGCGGTCATCCGCAACCGTGCCAAGTAATCCGGTAGGCGCCAGAAAAAGACCAAAAAAAGGCCAGCAATGCCAGCCTTAACTCTGAAATTTTCTTAGGCGATTTTTCTTTGGCGATATGGGCTTCCGGATATGCTCC
>JAACDV010000235.1 GCA_009936825.1 Bacteroidota bacterium
AATTTTCATGATTTTATGCTTGCCCGCCATAATCATCGCGGCAATGGCGCTTGCTTCGGCGCAGTTACCAACTGGATAGGCGGCGTTTTCAACATTCGCACCGATATGAATCGCGCCATCCTCATCCAGAATAGCAGCCCCAACAGGAAACTTTGAATAGGGCGCATAGGCCCGGCCCATGGCCCCGATCGCAGCGGTAATTAAGTCATCGGCTAATTTGTGGTCAAGGCTCATCAGATACACTCCTGCAAAAATCCGTACTGTCCTGCATTGGGCCTAGTCTTTGACATATGGCTTACCAATTGCGGCGGGTGGACGGGCCCTTCCAACCAAACCTGCAACCACAACAATGGTGGCGATATAGGGCGCCATTGACAGAAATTCTGACGGAATCGGCGTGTTAAGGATTGATAGTTTTTGCTGCAATGAATCGGCAAAGCCAAAGACCAGTGCCGCCGCTAAGGCTCCCAACGGATGCCAGCGGCCAAAAATCATCGCCGCCAGTCCGATGAAACCTTTGCCAAAGGTCATGTTCTCGTCAAACCGGCCAACGGATCCAAGGGTGAACCATGCCCCGCCAAACCCGGCAACCATACCTGCGACAATGACATGCGCATACCGTGTTTTGATGACGTTGATGCCCAGCGTGTCGGCGGCACGAGGGTGTTCACCAACCGCGCGGGCACGAAGACCATGCCGTGTATGAAACAGGTAATAGGTGGAAATCGTGACCAGAATCAGTGCCCCATAAACAAACAGATTCTGATTGAAGAAAACTGGTCCAATCAGCGGGATATCGCCAAGAACAGGGACCTTGAACGCACGGAACGGCGTTGCCTTATTCAGCCATCGAAATTCTGAAAATACCTGACTCGAAACATAAGAGGTCAACCCCAGAACAAACAGATTGATCACCACTCCGGCGATAATTTGGTCAACGCGGTAGGTAATTACCAACGCTGCCAACAACAGGCCGAACAATCCGCCGATCATCATCGCGCAGATAATTCCAGCCCAACCGCCAAGCAGCGATCCAAACAGCGCCCCAGCAAAAGCCCCGGCCAGCAACATGCCTTCAATCGCAATATTGATCACGGCAACGCGCTCACACATAATTCCGGCAACCGCGGCCAGCGCAATTGGCACCGCGCGGACCACCGTTGCTTGCATCATTCCTGTCAGCGAAATAGCCTTGCCAGACGTCGCCCAAACCAGAAAAGTTATCGCCAGAACGACCAACCCAACGCCAAGGAACAGCGCGGTCCACCGCCCGCCGCCTTTCAAAAACAGCCGGGTTCCCAAAAAGGCGAGGAAGACCGCCGCAATGACGTTGAACCATTGGCTTGGCACAACCAGATTGCCAACAGCCCATTCATCACGGGGGCGGGAAATACGAAAAGTTGAAACATTCTCCCACGGCGTATCTAGCAAAAAGGCGATGATAAGCGCTAGCAGTATAAGCACGCCGCCGGAAATTGAAGTCCGCCAGTCAATAACGCTAACGCCGCCGCGAAAGGGCGTATTTTGTTGATCGCTGCTAGGCCCAAAACCGCGCTCAGACATTGGTTTCGCCCTTCTCGTCCTTTGTGGGTTTGCTGGCCTCGTCGTCAGGGGTTGCGGCGTTATTCGAAGCCCTATCCCAGAGCCATGCCGGAACGATTTGCTTGACCAAAAGCGGGGCCGCCACAAACACGATAATCAGCGCCTGAATAATACTGATCATATCAATCGAAACACCGGCATCGACCTGCATCTGCCGCCCGCCAGCCTCTAACGCTCCAAACAATAATCCGGCCAGCAGAATTCCAACAGGGTGCGAGCGGCCAAGCAGCGCAACAGCAATCGCGTCAAACCCGATACCGGCAGAAAATCCGGGGGATGCACGGCCAAGCACACCGCTAATCTGATTGGCACCGGCCAACCCCGCCAGCCCGCCAGCAATCGCCATCGCCAAAACAATGGTCACTCCAGAGCGAATACCGGCATACCGTGCTGCATCGGGATTCTCCCCCGAAACACGGAACGCAAATCCCAGCTTTGATTTAAACAGCAGCCAATAAACCAAGATGACAGCGGCAATCATGATGAATAATCCGGCATGAACCCGAAGATTAGCATCGACAAAAGTCAAAATGCGTGGCAGTTCGCCGGTTTCCAGAACAGCCTTTGAAATCGGATCAGACCGCCCCTCTTTCTGAATAAAGGGCTGACGCAGCATATAGTCTAAAAGACGGAACGAAATCAGATTGAGCATGATGGTGGAAATCACCTCATGCGCACCAGTGGCGGCTTTCAAAAATCCGGCAATAGCGGCATAAAGCGCGCCAACCACCAATCCGGCAATCAGCACCAGCGGTAGGTGAATTGCAAGTGGCAGATCGGTAAAGCTGAAACTGACGATTGCGGCAACCAGCCCACCGACAACCATCTGGCCCTCAGCACCGATGTTGAAAAGTCCTGCACGAAAAGCAAGGCCAATACCAAGCCCGGCAAGAACCAGAGGCACTGAAGCCGTCAGCGTTTCCGAAATGGCATGAAGCGAGCCAACCGATCCGCGCGCCATAGCAACAAAACTTTGTAGTATGGTTGCCGGCGCGACCGAGGTTGCCATCATAATGGCGGCGCCAATTACTAGCGCCAGAATGACCGCGGCAACAGGAACTAAAAAAATGTCCCGCTTATCGGTGCGGGTTTCCAGCGTTGGTGCCAATAATTTTTGCAGCTTGTGGTTGATGTCTGACTGGTTCTGAGTCATGCCGCCTCTGTCTTCTTGACGCCTGCCATGGCCAGCCCGATCTTGTTGCGGTCAGCACTGCCGCCCTTATTGTCAAATTCGGCGGTAATCCGCCCTTCAAACATCACATAAATCCGGTCAGACAGATCCATAATTTCATCCAACTCCGACGAAATGATCAGCACCGCATTACCCTGATCGCGGCAGGTAATCAGCTGCTGATGGATAAATTCGATCGAACCAACATCAACACCGCGTGTAGGTTGAGATGCGACGACAAGCTTAACGTCACGTTCAAGTTCGCGCGCCACAACCATCTTTTGCTGGTTGCCACCAGACAGACTGCCAGCCCCCAGAAAAACATTTGGCGTGCGAACATCATATTTAAGGCACCCTTCGGCAGCCTGTCTATTGACGCGTTGCCAGTCAATTTGCACACCGTTTGCCACGCGCTCATCATAATAGGAATCCAGCACCATATTTTCGGCGACACTAAAGCTGGAGACCATGCCTGATTTCTGGCGGTCTTCGGGAATATGCGCGATTCCCAGTTGGTGGCGCTGGCGCACACTCATCCGGCTGATGTCCTGATCTTCGAATTGAATTTTACCGCCGGCAACGCTGGCGATGCCGGTGATTGCCTCAACAAGTTCGGTTTGGCCATTGCCCTGAACTCCGGCAATGCCGACAACTTCGCCGCCGCAAACATTAAGGTTGATATTTTCCAGTTGTTGCTCGTGGACGCTATCAATCAGATTGATGTTAACCAGTTGCAAAACTGAATCGCCCGGCGATGCTGGTGTGCGATCAACCGAAAAGCTGACCGGGCGTCCAACCATCATTTCGGCAAGATCGGCCTCGGAGAAATTTGACGGGATTCCACTACCAACAATCCGGCCCTGCCGCAAAACACTAACCCGGTCGGCAATTTCCAGAATTTCATGAAGTTTATGCGTGATGAAAACAATCGCTTTTCCAGCATCACGAAGCGCGCGCACGATGCCAAAAAACTCTTCAACTTCTTGCGGTGTCAGAACGGCGGTTGGCTCATCCAGGATCAGCACATCGGCCGAGCGGAACAGAACGTTTAGAATTTCAACACGTTGTTGAATGCCAACCGGAATATCTTCGATCAATGCATCGGTTGGCACCTGCATACCGTATTGGGTATTGATTTGCTGCACCTGCTTGCGCGCTGTTGCCAGATCCAGATAGTCGGCCTTTCCCGTCGGCTCGACCCCTAGGATAACATTTTCAACAACACTAAAGACCGGAACCAGCATAAAATGTTGATGAACCATGCCAATACCACTGCTAATGCTGTCGCCCGGGCCGTTAAATTCAACGGGTTCGCCGTCGATCAGAATTACGCCTGAATCGGACCGGTAAAGTCCCGAAAGCACGTTCATTAGGGTGGATTTTCCGGCACCATTTTCGCCCAGCAATCCCAACACCTCACCGGCCCGGATTGTCAGGTTAATGTCCTGATTGGCAAGCACTGATCCAAAGCGCTTGCTGATACTGCGAAGCTCAATATCCATAAAAAAATATCCAAAGAAAAATCCGCCGCCCCTCAAAATAACGAGAGGCAGCGGAAAACTTGTTTAGCGTCAGCCGCCGACTTTGATTGAGCCGGAGATAAGGCCAGCTTTCACGGCCTCAACTTCTGCTTTCAGACCAGATGGAACGGCGCTTTCAAACTTGTTGTATGGCGCCAGGCTCACACCACCATTTTCCAGTGTTCCAACAATCATGCCGCCAGCAAACGAGCCGTCCATAGCCTGCTTGATAACCTGCATAACGGTTTTGTCCATCCGCTTTAGAACCGATGTCAGATAGACATGCGCGTTGGCCGAATCAGTCTTTGTCTGGTCAGCGTCAACACCAATGATTTTCAGCGAATCAACACCAAGCTCATTGGCAAGTGCTGCTGAACCCATGCCAACAGGACCGGCAACAGGCATTACAATGTCAGCACCTTCATCATAAAGGTTCTGGGCAAAGGCGCGGCCATCATCAAGGCTCTCAAAGTTTCCGGTAAACAGGCCATCCTTGCTTTGTGGGTTCCAGCCAAGGACTTGAACATTGGCGCCTTTCTGGGCGTTATAATGGGCGACTCCATAGTAGAAGCCATCCATGAATGCTGTAACAGGCGGGATGTTAATGCCGCCATATGTACCAACAATACCAGTCTTTGACATGCCAGCAGCAAGATAACCAGCCATGAAAGATGCCTGATCAGTGGCATAAACCTGACCGAGAAGGTTTGGAACGGTCGGGTTGTAGGCCATATCTACAATTGAGAATTTTCTGTCAGTATTGGCTTCGGCCGAGGTCTTTGTGGCATCTGCCATCAGGAATCCAACTGAAATGATAATATCACAGTTGCTTTCCAGAAGCGCATTGAGGTTTGGCTCATAGTCTGTTTCAGACTGTGATTCCAGATAGCGGCCATCAACACCATACGCGCTCATGGCATCTTGAACGCCTTTCCAAGCGGTCTGGTTAAAGCCGGAATCGTCAATGCCGCCAACGTCAGTTACCTGACATGCGGTAAAGGCATTGGCTGCGCTAGCCGACGCCATGATTAACGCCGCAGCAACACCGGAAGCCACAGTCATTTTTTTAAAGCTCATTATTCTTCTCCCGTTCGTGTGGGGCTCATGGCAGTTGCCAATCACCACTTATCCATGAAGCACCGACGAAGGCACCTCACTCTAAGGACTAATTCTAATCTGTTTTTGATAGTCCAGTCCAATTCCTTTGCCGTACAAATCCCTAAAATTTGAATTAATGCGGCTATTTTAGGCCAATTTCGCGAAGGCGTTGCTGAAGATAATCATCAGCGGTCAATCCGGGCTGCAGAAACACGTTCGGACGCGGATGCAAAAACATCGGCATCGAATAGCGCGATTCATTCTGCTTGGCATCAGGGTTGGTGACCCGGTGCGTTGTCGAAGGGTAGTGGTTACCCGTCGCCATTGCCAGCATATCGCCATTATTAATCGTAATCATTCCGGCATCACAGGCGATATCATGCCAGTTTCCGGCAGCGTCCTTGGCCTGCAGGCCGGGTTTTGATCCTGATAATAACAGCGTGATCAGGTTGATATCTTCATGTGCGGCAGCACGGATTGCATCGGGTTCGGCATTTTCAACCGGTGGGTAATGCAGAATGCGCAACAAACTCTGATCGCTGTCTTCCATCATATCGGCCAGCGGCATTGAAAGTTGCGAGGCGACTTCGACCGGGGATTGTGCGTCGAGCCATCCCAGAATTTCGCGCCCCAAGGCATCAAGCTCAGCATAGATTGTGCGGGTGATTGCTGTCAGCTCTTCAGGAAGATCACACCCTGGATAGACATGGAAAAATTCTTTTAGATCCTTGACCGGCGAATCCTTGGCGTTTTCCGAGCGAAAGGCAAAATATCCGTCATGCGCTGGCGGCTGAACGGCGAAATCAAATTTCTTCGTGTCAGCAAAAAACTGGCCCCAGTTCTCATAAATATCGGTGATTCGATCCGATGAAATCGGGTGATTTGCCAGCACGGCAAAACCGGTGTCACGAAGCGATTGTGACAGAGTTGCCGCTGCATTGGCAGATTTGTAATCGACGGTTGCAACTTTCATGATTGGTCCCTCTTTAATTCGTGTGCCGCGCAGTTTTACCCGCGCTGTCCTATTTTCTTATCGGCCGTGGCCAGAATGCTCATAAACATCTGCCGGACGGCTGTCGTATTAACATCGGTGGCAATTTGTACATCGCGCCGCCCGGCGTTATTTTCTGGAGTGTTGGGCATAGCAACCGTGCGGCCAATTTCATCACCGTCGCAAGTTACCGTGATTGGCGCCATCTCATACCCGAATAATTCAGGGTTGGTTATCGCGATAATCGCTGATGGATCATGCATAAAGCAAATCCGCTTACCGGTTTTATTTTCATGAAAATCGAAATAAAATTCAGCAACTTCTTCCAGAAATCCGCCAATATGCGGCGAAGTTTTGGCAATCGTGGTGAAATCATCCGGAGTGCACTGCGTTTTTTCAGTAACGTCGAGGCCAATCATCGTCAGGTTCCAGTCGGCCGCAAAGACCGTATCAGCGGCATCGGGGTCGTTCCAGATATTTGCCTCGGCGCAGTCCGATACATTGCCGTGACGCGCTGCACTGCCGCCCATGATCACCACATGTTTGACATGGTCAACAATCGCCGGATCATGATCCAATGCCGCCGCCAGATTGGTTAGGGGCCCAACCGCGCAAATCACAATCTCATCAGGTGCCGCCGCACAGCTTTCACATAAAAACCGGGCCGCATCGCGGGGGTCGGCGCTGGTTTTTGGGGTAACCGCTGGCAGGGTGCCAAAGCCCTCACTGCCATGAACGAAATGGGCGGGCGGCTGGGGAGTGCGCCGCCGCGGCACTGAACTGCCCTCGGCAATTACTGTCCTATACTGCGCCATTTCGGCAAGATACAGGGCGTTGCGCGTGGCTTGCCGGGTGGTGACATTACCAAAAATAGTGGTTAGTCCAATCACCTCAAGGCGCGGATCAGCAAACGCCAGATGAATGGCCATGGCATCGTCAACGCCCGGGTCGGTATCAATGATCAGTTTTTGGGCCATGTCACAGCTATCAAGAAGTTGGAGAAAAAAGCAGGTTTCGCGGTAAACTCCCGTAAGGAAGTATAAAGACCCTAAAGAGATAATAAAGACTTATGCGCTTAACAAATTATGTACTCAAAAACCGCTGAAAGAAAAATTATTCATAACCTATTTATCTAAGACGTTTCGGCTCGGTATGATTCAAGAAAGGCGTCAACTTCACTGCGGTGCGGAATAGCGAGCGATGCCCCCGCCGCCGTAATCTGTAAAGCCGCCGCCGCGCTGGCAGATGCAAGGGCATCAGCCAAGGATTCATCAGTAAGAGGCTGATCGGCGATCGCTGCCAAAAGATAGCCAAAGAAACAGTCGCCGGCGCCGGTTGTATCGACCACATCAACATCAAAAGCTGGTTGGTGCAGATGTCCGGCCTCACCAAAATATTCAGCGCCATCCCCGCCGCGCGTAATCACCAAATGGGCGAGTCCGATTTCTGATGCGGGCTTGCCAAGCGTTGTTTCCAGCGCTTTGGCCTCGCCCTCATTAACCACCAGAAGGTCAGTATGGGGCAGCAGTTCCAAGACAATTTCTGCCTCAAAAGGGGCCGCGCTATAGGCAAGCTTCAGCCCCTGCTGGCGGGCTGCTTCGGCGAATTCTTTGGCGCCATTTGTTTCATTTTGCAGTAACACCCAGTCATTGGTACCGGCGGTTTTCAGCACTGCCAGCGCGGCCTCCATCGTAATATCCCGATTAGCGCTTGGGCAAAGCATGATCTGGTTTTCGCCGTCGCTATTCACCGCCACAATCGCATGTCCGGTTGCCAGCGCACTGTCTTGAATTTGGGATGTATCAACGCCTACCGCCTGCATTTCGCTGCGAATCCATGCGTCATCGGCATTGATTGCACCAATATGAATGACCTTTGCTCCGGCTTTGGCGAGTGCAATTGACTGGTTTGCGCCTTTACCACCAAGCGTTCGCTGGTGGGATAGCGTTGTCAGAGTTTCACCAGCATCCGGGAAATGAGGCACCGTGTAGAAAAGATCAATATTTATCGAGCCAAAATTGAAGATGGTCATCAGAAATGCCGTGAAAAATTGAAACAGAAATGAGATTAGGGCATTCTTTGGGGACGTCCAGTATTTTTACCCAATAGGTCATTTAAAATTTTACCCAATATTTGTTTTCAGTAGCTATTTTCATCTATCAAAAACAGAATTAGAACCGAGAGGCCAGATCACATGCCCAAAACGGCCCGCTCCCGCAAGATGAAGCTTGCACATATGGAGGAATGCTTTGTTCGGTTGGCAAAACAGCTTCCCGATCCCAAAACCGAACTTAACTACAGTGATGCCTATACTCTGTTGGTTGCGGTGGTGCTGTCGGCGCAGGCAACCGATGTTGGTGTAAACCGCGCTACTCGCGGGTTATTTGCCGCCGCCGATACTCCAACAGCAATGGCCGCGCTTGGCCCGGATGGCATTGCCCATCACATCCGCACAATTGGGCTTTTCAACACCAAGGCTAAAAATGTCCACCGGCTTTCAGAAATTTTGCTTGCAGAACATGGCGGTGTAGTTCCTCAAAGCCGGGAGGCGTTGGAGGCGTTGCCTGGTGTTGGACGTAAAACGGCCAATGTTGTTTTGAATGAGGCGTTTGGGCATCCGACAATTGCGGTTGATACACATATTTTCCGTGTTGGCAACCGCACCGGCATGGCCCCGGGCCGCACACCGGACGCCGTTGAGGTTGAGCTGGTACGGCGCGTTCCCGATACATGGAAAAAGGGCGCGCATCACTGGTTGATCCTACATGGTCGCTATACTTGCAAAGCTCGCAAGCCTGACTGTGCGTCCTGCATAATTTATGATTTCTGTCTGTTCAACGAAAAGACCGTTTAGGAATATGCACCTGACGGTTGAATCCCTAAGGATTATTCAACTCGCGCTTGGCTAGTTCACGGCGGCAGAGCGTTGGGTCGAGCGTCCCGTTCATCATTGGCGTGCGCCAAGCCCAGCCGGTGATCGTTTTTCCGCTGGTGCCGGGATAGACAAAGTAATCCACCACGCAGATGGACGTGCGGTACTGCCAGATTTCGGTTTGGCCTTCGCGGCGCAACATGTCTGCCCCACCAAGGCTATTTTCCAGCTTTGCCAGAGCCGCGCCAACCAAATCTTCAGGGGAAAACTCCGCTGGTGGCGGTGGCGGCGCTGGTGGCGGCGGCGGTGCTAATGCTGCAGTCTCGGTAACGGTTTCGGTGATGGGCTTATCATCAGCCCCATCTTCAGCCCCATCTTCAGTTTTATCATTAGCTTTATCATTAGC
>JAACDV010000036.1 GCA_009936825.1 Bacteroidota bacterium
GTAAAGACACATCACGTTGGTCAAAAGCAACACGCCCATTGATATCACGCGCAACCGGAAGATTATAACTCAGATTGCCTGATTGAATCTGCACCGGTCTGCTGATGATTGCTCCAAAACTTCCACCAGATTGGATCTGGCCAGCTTCATTCGCAACACCAAAACTTTTCATCATGCCAAGCGTCGCAGTTTTGGAGATAACAGTATCGGCGTCCTGCAAAAGACTGGGTCGGTCAGCAAAATCGAGATGCGTGATCCCGCCGCCAAGCTGGCCGAACAGCTGAACGCCGTTATCGTTAACCCGGCGCGAGACATTCAGCAGCGAATATGCGGTTGTACTGACACCAAGATGACCAAGAACGCCAGAAATTCGCTGCCCCAGAAATTCACCTTCTTCACGACCAGCCCCTGAAATCAACGAGACCGACGGGCTAAGCATTGTGCGAAAGGCGGCCTTTTTTTCTTCCCCAAAATAGGCTGCATAACCGTCAACCAGACCGCCCGCTTCTGTGGCGCTGGTCTTTCTTGTATCGACGTTGCTGATACTTGCGCCAAGGTCGACATAAAAATCGCGCTGATAATCATCCAGCAACATAACTCCGGACAGCGCCAAGCGCGCCGAGCTTGCCAAATTTGTCATCGCTCCGCCGCCAGAAAGCGCCATCTTCACACCTTCAACCGCAGCTGATTGCGGCAACCCCAAATCCCCAACCGGACGGGTGGCATTCTCAAGATCGAGCAGCCCCTGACCATGCACATGTTGGGCATAACCCGGGATTGATTTGTCCGCAGTCACTAACAGTAATGACGCCAACTGCGCACCATCTAGATGCGGCCACATCTGATGCAGCACAGCAATAGCCGCTGCCGCCACCGGGGCCGCCATGCTGGTTCCCGTCATCGCGGCATAATTATCACCGGGATAGGTTGAGACAATATTGGTGCCGGGCGCCAGCAAAAAGCTATCTTGAATACGCGCTGCGTCAAGGCAGTTGCCATCAACCCAACTGGTACAGACATTGCCTGCCTGATTGCCCCTAATAACAGAATTGGCGGTATCCCAATTGCCAACTATCAGCATCTGGCCGTTCAGCATCAACTCGCCATCATCATTAGTCGCCGTGGCAAGTTGATTTAGACCGGCACTGTAGCTGGTGTTGTTGTTGCCCGCAGCTTTGACAAGAACCTGGCCCGTGCCAAGCGCCGATTGCCAACTGGAGCCAAGCGATTTTACCCCATAAAACCCGTTTTCATCATATGTCGGGTGGTCGAGATAATATGAGCCTTCACTAATCTTAACCAAGCGTCCATGAAGATTGGGATTAAGAAGATAGGCAGCGCTGACATTTACTGCCACCGAGCCCTGATCACGACCCCAGATGGTTGCCTGCCGCGCTAATTCAAAATCATAAGATGAACTTGAAGCGACCTTAGCGATGGCAAGCTTTGCATCAAAGGCTGCCCCATGAACCCCGCTGCCATTGCGAACCGCGGCAACAATACCGGCAACATGCGTGCCGTGACCGTGCGTGTCATTAACATCATCACCAACAAAATCACGCGTCGAAGCAATATTGGCAGCCAGATCAAGATGCGTTTCATCAATTCCGGTATCTGCAAATGTGACCAAACTGCCCAGCCCCGTCCAACCCCGCGCATAGGCATCGCTGAATTTGCCCGCAGCAAGTGTGCCAGACGCCTGATATTCAGACGTTTCATAATGCAGAGGGTCGGCATTTGTGTTAGGCGTGACGGTTCCGGAGTCACCAAAATCATCCTGATATAAGCGGATGACTGGATTCACGCGGCTGGACCAATCGACCAGCACTGGCGGCTCATCGACGAACACCACCGGACCGGCGGAGGAGGCCCCACCGCCGCCGCACCCCATCAAAAGTAAAGTGGCGACCATCCCAAATATTGGGCGTGATCGTGGAGCCAGACCGCGTGAGCTGACTGGCTTTGTAGTTTCAAATTTTGCTAACATCATGTCTCGTATCGTTATGTTGATGCGAGCCGATTAACATCTAAAATTGAAATAGTAAAATTTGTGTAAACACAAAATTATTACTCAACTCTCAAAACTTAACCACATGACGAGAATACCGGTTTTGATGGTATATTAGCTAATTAACTATATGATTGATTTGATATTCTTTAAATACCTGAATATGACAGTTCAGCCGGAAAACTGGGCTTTGGACGATTTTTAATTATACAACCATAGGAGGAATTATTTCATTTATAAATCGTTAACATTTGTAAAAACTACCATTGCAGCAAAGGGGAAAATCGGATTTTTTATGAAGAACTCGCCGAAAAGATCATCCTATCGATCAGGATTATTTTTGGTTTTGCAGCATATAATTTTAGAACCACCCGATTCAGGTCTGAATTTTGGTGGTTATTGTATCGGGCGATGAAAAAATCTAGGATACCGAATCGTCAATCCCAATCACCTAACCCCAATCACCTAACCCCTGACGCCCATACACCTACCTGACGCCCGCACACCTGACGCCCGCACACCTGACGCCCGCACACCTGACATCCAAACTAGGGCAAACTAGGGCAAACTAGGGCAAAC
>JAACDV010000236.1 GCA_009936825.1 Bacteroidota bacterium
GATGCATGATCCCAACCTCGTGCTACGGGCATCGCAATGCTGTCATTGATCATGGAAAACTCATCCAGAAACGCCGCGTCATACTGCACGAGGCCATCAAGATCAGGCCAGTCAAGGACCAGCGCGCCGCCATCGCCCGCAAGATGCGCTGAAACTGGCCGGATATCGGGGTCAACAGCTGCGGTAAAGAGCTCACGCTGATGGCTCCGGGAGTCAAAACTATGCGGATCACGGGCATTGTCGCGAAGCCAGAAATAATCAAAACTCGTCGCATCTCCGCCATTGATTGCCACGGTTAGAGCGCGCTCCCCAAGACTTAGATTTTTCAGCATGATTGATCTCCTCCCTCAGGCAGAATAGCTTTGAGATCACCGCCTCACAAGAGCCCAAAATTTGATTGTCAATTTGATCGTGAAATAGTCGTCTCTGGGAAAACGCCGACCTATTGGAAATAGCGGGCGGCAATGGTATCTTGCGCCGTATGACAAATCTCATTGATGACATGAACAGCGCGATTTTGCGTGCCCAGTTTTCCGCGTCACAAAGCGGGGAAGATATGTCTGGCGACGCGATGTTCGTGATCGCCGCTTTATATAAATTTGTCGCGCTTCCAGACTATCAGGACTTGCAACATGCGGTGCAAAAGCTTTGCGATGAAAACGCGGTTCAGGGCACCGTTCTGCTGGCCGAAGAGGGCATTAACGGCACCATCTGCGCCCCAAAACCGGGCATGAAAAATGTCTTAAACTGGATTCAGGCCGAGCCGCGCATGGCAGGGCTTTCACTGAAATTTTCAATTGCGCCTGAACAGGCGTTTCTGCGCATGAAGGTCCGGCTAAAGCGCGAGATCGTGACCATGGGTCGCCCGGAAATTCGGCCAGCCGAGGCCACCGGAACCTATGTCACACCCAAAGATTGGGACGCGCTGATCGATGATCCGGACGTGATGGTGATTGACACGCGCAACCGGTATGAGACGGCAATCGGCAGTTTTCGCGGCGCGGTTGACCCGGCGACAGATAATTTCCGTGACTTCCCCGAATGGGCCGAAAAGCTAGCAGCGATGGCGCCTGACCAACGTCCGAAAAAGCTGGCGATGTTTTGCACCGGTGGCATCCGGTGCGAGAAAGCCAGCGCGCTGATGCAGACTATCGGGTTTGACGAGGTTTATCACCTTCAAGGCGGTATTTTAAAATATCTCGAGGAGATTCCGGCCAAATCCAGTAGCTGGCAGGGCGAATGTTTTGTCTTTGATGGCCGCGTTGCCGTCGATCATGATCTAGCACCGGGCCAGTATGGAATGTGCCATGCCTGCCGGATGCCCCTTTCGCCCGAAGAACAGCTACATCCACATTTTGAGGCTGGCATCAGTTGTCCCCATTGCCATACCAGTGAAAAACCCGAACGGCGGCAACGGTTTGTTGAGCGTCAGAAACAAATGGCTCTGGCCCAGTCTCGGGGCGAGGCGCATCTTGGAACGGCGGCGCGCGATCATTTGGCCAAAAAGACCAATTCTAGAGCCGCCAATAAGACAAATGATAAAACGAGTGATTAGCCCAACTCTTAAACTTTAATTTATCTTTAGTTTATTCAACACAGGCCGCACGAATGGCATCAATATTGGCGCGGTAAGCTGCCTCGCCGCCGCCATTAAAGATCGCAGATCCAGCTACCAACGCCCGCGCACCAGCCGCAAAAACCGCGCCAGCCGTATCAGCAGTTATCCCGCCATCAACCTCAATCACGATATCACGCCCCGCAGCCATCTCGCTAAGCGTTGCAATTTTCGTCACCATTTCCTCAATAAATGACTGGCCACCAAAACCCGGATTCACCGTCATCACCAGAATAAGATCAAGCCGGTCCAGAACATGCGCCAGCAGGCTGGCAGGACTATGCGGATTCAACGACACACCCGCCTTGCACCCAAGTTCACGAATTCGCGTCAAGGTGCGATCAAGATGTGGACAAGCCTCGGCATGAACGGTGATAATTTCGGCCCCGGCAGCAGCATAGCTGTCAAGCAACGCATCCGGGTTCGAGACCATCAGATGCGCATCAAAAACTTTATCAGTGGAATGCCGCAGAGCCTTGATAACAGGCGGGCCAAAGGTCAGATTCGGAACAAAATGCCCATCCATAACATCAAGATGAATCCAGTCGGCACCAGCCCGGTCAACCGCAGCCACCTCATCTCCAAGACGGCTGAAATCTGAAGCCAAAATTGAAGGAGCGATAATGAGACCGTTTTTCATGTGTTCTCCTTGACGCCGGACGTCATAACTCCCAGCTATCACGCTATCCTTGGTGATAAACTGCCGTCTCGGAAAATACAAGTCATGCGGCAATTCATCTCGCAGCCAGAATTGATTTTCCCCAATCGGGGCATAGTATTTTTATAGAATTAGTTTATACATAGAATATTAATTGAAAGGACTAGAATCCAATGGCTTCAAAACCCGTATTTGCGTGGGAAGACCCCTTTTTTCTTGATCAACAGCTCAGCGATGATGAGCGCATGGTTCGGGATACCGCGCGCCAGTTCGCGCATGATGTTTTGTTGCCACGGGTGATAAAGGACTACCGTGAGGAAAGCTTTGATGTCGATGTGATGCGCCAGATGGGCAGCCTTGGTCTTTTGGGTCCGACTATCCCCGAGACTTATGGCGGTGCTGGTGTCAACCACGTTGCCTACGGCCTTGCCGCGCATGAGATTGAGGCGATTGATTCCGGATATCGCTCGGCCATGTCGGTGCAATCGTCGCTGGTCATGCACCCAATTCATGCTTTTGGCACCGAGGAGCAGAAGCAGAAGTTTCTGCCGCGTCTGGCCACCGCTGAGCTGATTGGATGTTTCGGATTGACCGAGCCCGATTACGGGTCCGATCCGGGCGGTATGATTACCCGTGCTGAAAAAGTTGATGGCGGCTATCATTTGAGCGGCGCCAAGATGTGGATTTCAAACGCGCCAATAGCCGATATTGCTGTTGTCTGGGCAAAACTGGACGGGGTTATTCGGGGATTTGTGATTGAGCGCGAGACCGCTGGCCCGGGCTTTACCACCCCTAAAATCGAAGGCAAGTTGTCGCTTCGCGCGTCGATTACCGGATCAATCCAGATGGATAATGCCTTTGTCAGCGATGATAATATCTTTCCCGAGGTTACTGGTCTGAAAGGCCCGTTTTCGTGTCTTAACAAGGCCCGCTTTGGCATTGCGTGGGGTACACTTGGCGCGGCGCAATTCTGTTATGATGCAGCCCGCACCTATGTTCTAGATCGCACACAGTTTAACCGTCCGCTGGCTGCCAATCAGCTGATCCAGCTAAAACTGGCCGATATGCACACCGAGATCAGCATCGGCCTGCAAGCCTGTCTCCGGGTTGGCCGGTTGCTGGATGAGGGCAATTGCCCACCTGAAAACATCTCGACAATTAAGCGCAACAGCTGCGGTAAAGCGCTATCCATTGCCCGTACATCGCGCGATATGCATGGCGGCAACGGCATTGCCGAGGAATATCACATCATGCGCCATATGATGAATCTGGAAACGGTCAACACCTATGAAGGAACGCATGATGTTCACGCGTTGATTCTGGGACGGGCCATCACCGGATTACAATCCTTTACCGGTTGATACCGCCATCAGCGCGGCTAGAAAAGCGAGCGATAGGTCAGATGGATGAAAAAAATGAGGCCTTGTCCCATATCCGGGTTCTCGACCTGTCGCGCATTCTGGCCGGCCCCTGGTCTACGCAAATGCTTGGGGATTTAGGGGCAGATATTATCAAGGTTGAACGCCCGGGCACTGGCGATGATACGCGAAGCTGGGGCCCGCCCTTTGTTGATGAGATGATAGGTGATGCCGGCACTGATGCGGCGGCGCGCTCGGCGTATTTCTGTTCGGTTAATCGCAACAAACGCTCGCTTGCCATAGATATCACCAGCAAAGACGGCGCCGATGTGATTCGTGGGCTAGCCGCAAAATCAGATGTTATAGTTGAAAATTTCAAAGTCGATGGACTTGCCAAATATGGTTTGGATTTTGCCTCACTTAGCGCGATCAATCCAAAGTTGGTCTATTGCTCAATCACCGGGTTCGGGCAAACCGGTCCGGACGCACACCGCGCCGGTTATGATTTCATGATTCAGGGGATGAGCGGGCTGATGAGCGTCACCGGCGAGACCGATGGAATGCCAATGAAAATTGGCGTTGCCCTTGTTGATGTGCTGACCGGAACCAACGCCGCTACCGCCATTCTGGCAGCGCTGATCCATGCCGAGCGTACGGGAAAAGGCCAGCATATTGACATGAGTCTGTTTGATGTCGGTGTTGCCAGTCTGGCCAATCAGGCACTGAACTACATGGTTTCGGGAACTGCGCCCGGACGCCTTGGCAATTCTCACCCCAACATTGTTCCCTATGAGGCGTTTGAAACGTCAGACGGGCATATCATTCTGGCCGTTGGCAATGACAGCCAATTCCAGAAATTCTGCACTATAGCCAGCCTTGATGATCTGGCGGTGGACCCCCAATATGCCAGCAATAAATCGCGGGTGATGAACCGGGACGCGCTGGTGCCGCAAGTTGCGGCGGCGATGAAAACGCACTCTACAGAATGGTGGCTAGATCAGCTTGGCACCGCTGGGGTTCCAGCTGGCCCTATTAACGCGGTAGATACCGCTCTTGCCGAACCGCAGGCCCGACATCGCGGGCTGGGAAGTACGATTGCCGATGATCGCTATGGTAACATCCCGACAGTTGCCAGCCCCCTGCGCCTTGGCGCGACTCCGCCGCAGACTGATCTGCCACCACCGACACTTGGCGCGCATAGCCGCGAGGTTCTAGGTGAGGTTCTGGGGATGGATGACACCCAGTTTGACGCCCTGATTGCGGCCGGCATCGTTTGTGATGTTGATCACATCAGCGGCAAAAATCACTAATCTTTTGCCCGGCGAAAAATCAATTTCATCAGCTTTATGTCGATAATCACTGCCGCCACCCCTGTGATGACGAGCGCACCTCCAAACAGAACATGGGGGTCAGGGCGTTCACCCAAAAAGGTCACGGCTCCCAAAATTGTTGAAACCGGCAATAGCAACAAAATCGGCATCACCATCGGCACCGGATAACGTGCTAGCACATAGAACCATGCCGAATAGCCGACTACCGTCATCACCACCGCCAAATATAAAACCGTGCCCCAAGCGGACAGAGGAGCAGCTGCCAGAACCGGCAAAGGATCGCCCTCAATAATAAGAGACGCGACCAACATTTGAGGCCCGGCAATGGCGCCAATCCATGCTGTTAGTTGAAATCCGCTGACTGCCGACCCTAAACGGCGCACCAAAACCTGCCCAAATGACCAGAATAAACATCCCGCTAAAATCAGCAAAACCCCGACCATCTGACCGGTTAACGATGGCGCGCCAACGATGGTCAGAACTCCGGCAAGCGAAATCGCAGTGCCACCAACCTGCCGCCAAGTCGGGCGTTCCTTCAGCATCAACGCCGCAATCACCGTTCCAAACACAACTTCCGACTGGACCAGCAAAATGGCCGGCGTTGCATCAATGCGCGCCAGACCAGAAAACGTCAGCCCGTACTGCAATGTGGCAGACACCAGCGCGATCAACGTCAACTGCCAGAAATATCCGCGCGGCATCGGAACAAACCAGATCAGCACCATCGCCGCGATAACAAAGCGCATTCCCATCAATAGCAATGGCGGAAAATGATTCAGCCCGGCCTTGGCAAGGGCAAACCCAAAGCCCCAAGTCAACGGCACCAAAAGCGCGATTAAAATATGGCGAAGCTGCATACCTAAACGGAATGCGTCAAAATGAATATATGACTCACATCAAACTCTTTGCGGCCAGAATAGATCAAAACTCACCCCTTTTCACGATAAGCCACGCCGGGCAGAACGCACAGCATTTCATATAACAGATTTGCCGCCAGTAATGCCGTAGCGCCGTTCTGGTCATAGGGCGGTGAGACCTCAACAAGGTCCGCGCCGACGAGGTTCAGCCCGCGACACCCCCGGATAATTTCCAACGCCTGAATGGGGGTAAGTCCGCCGATCTCCTGCGTTCCGGTTCCGGGCGCAAACCCCGGATCAAGCGAGTCTATATCAAAGCTCAGATAAACTGGTCCTTCGCCAAGCTCGTCCCTGATCTGGTCAATCAGCGGCGTTGCTGAACGGTGCCATAATTCTTCAGCCTGAACGACAGTGAAGCCGCGCGCGCGCGCCCAGTCAAAATCCTCCGCCGTATAACCGGTGCCGCGAAGCCCTATCTGATAGGTGCGGTGCGGATCAATCAATTCCTCCTCCAGCGCACGGCGAAACGGCGTACCATGGGCGATTTGCTCGCCAAACATGTGATCATTTACATCAGCATGCGCATCAACATGGATCAACCCGACGGGGCCATGCTTGGCAGCAATCGCGCGCAGAACAGGCAGGCTGAGCGTGTGATCGCCCCCAAGGGTTAACGGGATCACATTATGCTGTAGTACCCCGTTATAAAATTCAGTAATCCGGCGCACCGAATCCTTTAGATCAAAGGTGTTAATCGGTACATCGCCAAGATCGCCAACACGAAGCTGGTCAAACGGAGCTGCACCTGTCCACATATTGTAGGGTCGCAACATCACAGACTCGGCCCTAATCTGCTTTGGGCCAAAGCGGGTTCCGGGCCTGTTGGACGTACCAATATCCATCGGAATGCCGATAAACACAGCATCCAGCGCGGCTGCACTGTCAACTGCCGGAAGTCGCATCATCGTTCCCGGGCCGGCGAATCGCGGCATGTCATTGCCGCCAAGCGGTTGCGGAAAGCCTGAATTATTTTCACTCATTATCTTGCCATTCTATTTAGGGGTCACAGCCTCATAGCCGCGCCGCATGCCAGCGTAGATGATCTTCCATAAAGCTGGAGATGAAATAATAGGAATGGCCGTATCCGGGCTGCATCCGCACCGTCAAATCAATCGAGGCTTTCTCACAAGCAGCCTCAAACAACCATGGCCGAAGCCCGCTATTCAAAAAGCTGTCGGCGTCTCCCTGATCAATCAAAAATAGAGGAAAACGCGCGCCATCTTCCACCAGCGCCACCGCATCATAAGCACGCCAATTGGCACTATCTTCGCCCAGATAACGAGTAAATGCCGAAATCGTCCAATCCGCCGTCGACGGATTGACGATTGGCGCAAAGTCCGACGCGCTGGCAAACCGGTCAGGGTTCCGTAGCGCCATGATCAAGGCGCCATGCCCACCCATCGAATGACCAAAAATTCCCTGACGGCCTAAATCAACTGCAAAATTTTCGGCAATCAAAGCGGGAAGCTCATCCCGGATATAACTGTACATCTGATAATTGGCAGCATAGGGCGCAACCGTCGCATCCAGATAAAATCCGGCGCCAGACCCGAACCGCCAATCCTCATCATCAGGAACATCATCCCCACGCGGGCTGGTATCGGGACAAATAATGGCAATTCCCAATTCTGCAGCGGCGCGGCGATACTCCCCCTTCTCCATCACATTGGCATGCGTGCAAGTCAGGCCCGACAAATACCACATCACCGGGACCGGCCCCTCTTCAGCCTGAGGCGGCATGAACACCGCAAAAGTCATTTCGCACCCGGTTGTATCGGACGCATGGCGATAAACACCTTGAACGCCGCCGAATGATTTTTCGGTGGATAGAGTTTCCATGTCTGACAGTCTCCGGCAGAAGCTTACTTTTGGGCCTGATATTACGAGGGGATTAAAACACCACAACAGCGCGGATAGACTCGCCATCATGCATCAGATCAAAGCCCTTATTGATATCTTCAAGCGGTAGCGAGTGGGTGATCATCGGGTCAATTTCGATTTTTTTATCCAGATACCAGTCAACGATTTGTGGAACATCGGTGCGCCCGCGTGCGCCTCCAAATGCCGTGCCGCGCCAACTGCGACCAGTCACAAGTTGAAACGGACGCGTCGTGATTTCCTGACCCGCACCAGCAACGCCGATGATGATGGACTCGCCCCATCCCTTATGCGTGCATTCTAGCGCCTGACGCATGACGGTGGTGTTGCCAATACATTCAAATGAATAGTCAGCCCCGTCGCCAGTCAGTTCAACCAGATGTCCAACCAGATTGTCACCATGCTCGCTAGGATTGACAAAATGGGTCATGCCAAAGCGCTCTCCCCACTCCTTTTTTGAATTATTCAGATCAACGCCGACAATCATATTAGCGCCAATCATCCGCAGACCCTGAATGACATTCAGTCCAATCCCGCCAAGCCCGAAGACCACCGCAGTGCAGCCGGGTTCAGCCTTGGCCGTATTGATCACCGCGCCAATGCCCGTGGTCACGCCGCATCCGATATAACAAATCTTATCGAACGCCGCCGCCTTGTTGACCTTGGCCAGCGCAATCTCAGGAAGGACGGTAAAATTGGAAAAGGTTGAGGTTCCCATATAATGCAGAATCGGTTCACCTTTGAGCGAAAACCGGCTGGTGCCATCGGGCATTACACCCGCGCCTTGTGTTGCGCGAATTGCCTGACACAGGTTGGTTTTCGGATGAAGACAATATTCACATTCACGGCATTCGGGCGTGTAAAGCGGGATCACATGATCGCCTGCAGCAACGCTGGTAACACCCGGGCCAACTTCCCTGACGATTCCAGCGCCCTCATGCCCTAGAATGGCTGGAAACATTCCCTCAGGATCGGCGCCGGAAAGGGTAAAGGCGTCGGTGTGGCAAATTCCTGTTGCCATAATTTCAACCAACACTTCGCCGGCGCGCGGACCGTCAAGATCAACTTCCATAATTTCCAGCGGCTGGCCAGCGGCCAACGCGACTGCTGCACGTGTTTTCATGAGTTTTCCTCCCTCAAACGTCCGCCTTATCGCAACGTGATGCTGGCCGACATAAATTAAACTCTGGAGGCAGGATGGCATGCTGACCGGCTATGCACAAGACAGATTGAGATTTCCGGCTTGGTGCGCTAGCGTTGTTTATCGGCCCAGTCGGGGTGAGAAAACGGAGTATCGTTGGCCCGTGCCAGCGGCGTGCGCCCCAGAATAAGATCAGCTGCCTTTTCACCCGTCATGATCGATGGTGCATTCAGATTGCCGTTCGTAATTCGAGGAAAAATTGATGAATCCGCAACGCGCAAATTCTCCACACCAATAACCCGGCATTGCGGATCAACAACGCTGCCCGGATCATCCGGTGCGCCCATACGGGCTGTTCCACACGGATGATACGCGCTTTCGGCATGATCACGGATAAAGGCGTCAAGCTGGTCATCCGATGTAGCACTGTCGCCGGGCTGAATTTCTGCGCCGCGGTAAGGGTCTAATGGCGGACGGCTGATAATTTCGCGTGACAGCCTTAAACAGCGCCTAAACTCACGCCAATCATCTTCATGGCTCATATAATTAAAGCGGATTTCGGGCGCGGTTCCGGGGTGATTATCACGAATATGAACATACCCGCGCGACTTTGATCGCATCGGGCCGACATGTAACTGAAACCCATGCCCCTCTGCCGGAGCGCGCCCGTCATAGCTGATTGCCACCGGAAGGAAGTGATACTGAATATCTGGATATTCAACACCCTCACGCGACCGGATAAACCCCAGAGTTTCAAACTGGTTCGATGCACCAAGTCCGGTTTTGAAGAACAACCACTCAGCGCCAATTCGCGCCTTGGCCAGTAATCCCAGATGCTTATACAGCGTAATCGGTTGCAGGCAGGCGATCTGAAAATAGACCTCAAGATGATCCTGAAGATTGCCCCCAACACCGGCGCGTTCTGCCAACACATCAATTCCCGCCGCCTGCAAAACGACGCCCGGGCCAATGCCTGAACGTTGCAAAATTGCGGGAGACCCTATCGCACCAGCCGCCAGCACAATTTCGGCATTCGCCATGGCCCGGCAGCGTTTATTACCGCGCATATAGTCAACGCCAACCGCGCGTTTGCCTTCAAAAATAATCCGGGTTACTAACGCTCCGGTTTCCAGTCGCACATTGCCCCGTGCCATCGCTGGACGAAGATAGGCATTCGCTGCCGACCAGCGCCGCCCTTTCCAGACCGTCATATCAGCCGGACCAAACCCTTCTTGGCGATATCCGTTATAATCAGGAGTGGCTGCATATCCGGCATCGGTAGCCGCCGCTACAAACGCATCATGCAGGGGATTATCACGCGGGCCGCGGGTTATATGAAGCGGGCCATCCCTGCCGCGCCACGGGGCCTGACCGCCATGCGAATGTTCCATACGCCTGAAATATGGCAGCACATCAGCATAGCCCCATCCGGCGGCCCCGGCCTGTTCCCAATGCGCATAATCCCCGGCATGACCACGGACATAAATCATCCCGTTGATCGATGATGACCCGCCAATTACCTTGCCGCGCGGGCATACAAGACAACGTCCACCCAGCCCCGGTTCGGCCTCGGCCTGATATCCCCAATCATAACGTTTCATGTTCATCGGATAAGACAGCGCGGCCGGCATCTGCACCAGCGGACCTGCATCGGTGCCGCCAAATTCCAGCACCAATACCCGCGATCTGCCATCCTCACCAAGCCGGTAAGCAAGCGCGCTACCCGCCGATCCGGACCCGATAATTATATAATCATAGTTGCCAGTCATGACGCCACTATCAAAGGCTGGCCAGACCGCGTCAAGAGTGCAAATATTAAGCAGGAGGCGAAGTGAAAATGGGGGATGATTTTTAAACCCCACCGCGCCATAGTTAGCGGGTACCGTGCCATTGATGGGAAGCTAGACAGTGATTAAAATTTCAGAAATAGCCGATCAGCTTGGCGCCGGCACTCTTAGCGCGCGTGATCATCTGGAGAGATGTCTTGAGGCAGCCGACAGCAAAGATGGCCGCCTCGCCTTTATTTCCATGAATAAAGATACCGCGCGTCTTACCGCCGATCATATTGATTTAATGCGGGCACAGGGGGCGGTCCTACCGCGCTTTGCCGGCGTTACTTTATCCGTCAAAGATTTGTTTGATATTGCCGGTCAGGTCACCCGCGCCGGATCTATCATCTTAAATGATGCCCCTGCCGCCACCAGCGATGCCGTCGTTGTTCACCGGCTGCGTGCCGCCGGATTTAACATTATCGGGCGCACCAATATGACCGAGTTTGCCTATTCGGGATTGGGCATGAATGCGCATTACGGCAACCCACGAAGCCCGTTTGAACGCCATAATGGCAAGGGGCGCATTGCCGGAGGGTCCTCATCGGGAAGTGCGGTGTCCATCGCCGACGGCATGGCCGCGGCCACTATTGGCACCGATACTGGCGGGTCAACCCGGGTGCCGGCGGCGTTCTGTGGAATTGTCGGGATGAAACCAAGCACCCGCCGGATGCCTGCAAAGGGCGTCTATCCCCTTTCGACCAGTCTGGATGCAGCCGGCCCGATGGGAAGCAGCGTTGAATGCTGCGCCCTTCTTGATAGCATCATGGCCGGCGGTAATTCAGGTCATTGCGAGACCCCCTTTGGAGTTCAGGGATTACGGTTAGCACTTCCGCGCGGCTATCTTTTTGAGACACTGGACGTTGAGGTTGCGCGTGATTTCGATGCGGCGATTGACCGGCTGTCGGCGGCGGGGGCGATTATCAGCGATATCACCATTGATGTTCTGGAAGACTTACGGCCAGCCAACCGGCCAAACAGCATCGCGGCTGCCGAGGCCTTTGCAATTCACCGATCGATGATCACCAGCAATCCTGAAAAATATGACCCTGACGTAGGCGCGCGTATTTTGGCTGGCGGTCAGGTTCTGGCTGCCGACTATATTGCCATGCACGACCAGCGCACCCGAATCGCTGGTGAGGTTGCCGCAATCACCCGGCCGTTTGATGCGTTGGTTCTGCCAACCAGCCCGGCCATTGCAATGGCGCTGGATGATTTGGAAGGTACGGAATCAGCAGCAACTGAAAAGCGCCTAGCAGCCAGCGCGCGTGCGCTTCGCAATACCGCGCTGTCCAACTATCTGGACCGGCCAACCATCACCCTGCCGTGTCACGCTCAGGGCACCGCACCCGTTGGGCTATCATTGATGGGAACACGCGGCCATGATCGCCGTTTGCTGGCGATCGCAGCCGGTGCCGAAGCCAGCATTAGCCTTCACGACTAACGCGCGCGCAGCTAAACGGAAATAGGCCCCGCTACGATTGAAAAAAGAATTATTCGGCAGGGGTTATTTGGCGGCGGCCTCGCATTGCGCCCACCGCATTAATCAACCTGCGCAGCAGCGTTGGACGTGCCGGGTTCTTTCCGCGCTCAAACCGTCCCCCGATCACCAACATTGCCGGGGTTGCAACCAACGTAAGGATTGTCGCAAAAGTCAGCCCGCCAGCGATCGTGCTGGACAGCTGCGTCCACCATTGTGATGAGGGCGCACCAACCAGAATTTCACGGTCCAGAATCTTGATTGTTAGTTGGAACACCATCGGCAACAAACCTAAAATGGTTGTTACTGCGGTCAGTACAACCGGACGGAAACGCACCAGCCCAGCCCGAAAAGCCGCGTGTCTAGCCGAATATCCGCGCCCACGATATTCATTATAAGTATCGATCAGAACGATATTGTTGTTCACCACAATACCGGCAAGCGCAATCACACCCAGTCCGCACATCACGATACCAAACGGCTGGTTGGTCGCCCACAGGCCAAGCCCCACTCCCCCGGTCGATAGCACAATCGCCGACATAATAACAAAGGCCTGCCAGCCTGAATTGAACTGCAACATCAGCACAATCAGCATCAGCGTTAACGACAGCATAAAGGACTGGCTCAAAAAATTCTGGGTTTCGGCAATGTCTTCATCCTCGCCGCCAAACTTCACCATCACATTATGCGGCAGGGGGGTATCGGCAATCGACGCTTTCAGCTTTTCAATCCGCTCAGCCGCCAGAACGCCCGCCTCAACCCCGGCGTTGATATACATATAGCGCGTGCCGTCTTTACGCTCGATATCGCCGCCTTTTTCACGCGGTTGCAATTTGGCAAAAACCGAAAGCGGCACATAGGAGCCATCCGCCGCCGGAATGCGAAGTTCACGAAGACGATCAAGATTACGCTGATCACCCATAAAGCGCATGACGATATCGAGTTCATCCTCGCTGTCATCGGGACGGAAATCAGAAATTCGCACACCGCGCGTCAGCAATTTGATCATCGTGCCAAGGCTGGCAATCGAGACACCATGACGACTGGCCGCCTCACGGTCGGTCACCAGCGTCCATTCAAGCCCGGGCAACGGGCGGCTGTCGGCAACATCAACAAAACCGCCTAGCTGGACCATCCGCGCAACCATCTCATCAGTCGCGGCGGCAATTTTCTTCATATCCTCGCCCATGATTTCAACGCGGATCGGCAACGCACCACCAGGGCCTTCCTGCTGTTGGGTAATGGTGAAATCTGCGCCCGCAAGACCAGAGATTAACTCACGCATACGGTCCATCAAGGTCGCGGCTTTTTCACGTTCGTTCCATTCGCCAAAAACGGTGCGGATTGTGCCAACCGAATCCCGCGGCGTCTGATTGCCGCCGCCGCCCGGACGGAAAGATTTTGCATAAAAATCCTGTACACCCGCCACTGGCAGGATAGCGGCCTCAGCATTGCTGACCAACGAGTCACGTTCTTTGGCAGACAGATCACCGCGCGCCAGAATCTGTACTTGTGCCTGATCGGGTTCAATATCAGGGAAGAATGATACGCCAAGACCAGCGCTGCCATATCCCACAAAACTACCAATGATAATGGCCATTACCGCCGTCATCGCCAAGACCGGATAGCCCACCGCCCTTTTCAACAACCAGCGATATATGCGGGGCGCTGAGGCAGCAATAGTGCCCGTTGGAACTGATTTTTTACCAATCATTCCGCCAAGAACCGGAATGAAAATCAGCGCCATAAAAAGCGACGCTATCAAAACGCACATCACCGTTATAGGCAGATATTTCATGAACTGGCCAACAATCCCCGGCCAGAATAACAGCGGTGTAAAAACCATCAACGTCGTCAAGGTAGACGAAATAATCGGCCATGCCATACGTTGGGCGCCAGCCTTGTAGGCCTCACGCCGATTGGCTCCAAGCCCAATTCGCCGGTCAGCATATTCGGTCGTAACAATAACCCCATCGACCAGCATGCCAGCTACCAGAATCAGCGAAAACAGCACGATGATGTTCATCGTTATACCCATCAGATTTAATACACTGATACCGATAAAAAATGACCCGGGAATAGCAAGACCAACCAGCGTCGCGTTGCGTACCCCTAAAAATGCCAGCACAACAACCATCACGATGATCACCGCTGCACCGACATTATTACCGAGATCACTAAGCAATCCGCGAACATCTTCGGAATCATCAAACAGATAGCTGACCTTAACGCCTTTACCAATTTTGGGGGTTTCTTCATTAATTACAGCGCGCGCCGCAGCCACGATATTAATGATGTTGGCACCCACGCGTTTGCGAACATCCAGCACCAGTGCAGGCTCACCATTCACGCGTGACCATCCTTCGGCCTGAACAAACGACCGCCGGACAACCGCAATGTCACCAAAGGTAATTGTTGTTCCGCCGCGCGCCTGCACCGGCATATTTATCAAATCATCGACAGATTCGATGACGCCCGGCACTTTTACCAACAGCCGCCCGCCGCCATCATCAATCGCACCTGCCGTCACCAACTGATTGTTGCCACTGACAAGACGCATCACCGCCGATGGATCAATGCCGTAAGCCTCAATCGCGGCAGCATCCAGCAGGATTTCCAGAATTTCCTTGCGGTCGCCGCCAATCTCAACTTCCAGAACACCCGGGATTGCTTCCAGTTTATCTTTGATATCACGCGCCGCGACAACCAATTCGCGCTCAGATACCGGGCCATATAGCGCCGCTGTCAGGATCGGAAACAACGACAGGCTAACCTCGAAAACCTTGGCTTCATCCGCCTCAGCGGGAAGATCCGGCTTGGCATCGTCAACCGCTTGGCGCACATCGGCCAGCGCCTTATCAATATCCTCACCCGCATCAAATTCCAGCGTTACCGCGCCGTATCCCTCAGACGCAACTGACGACATTGCATCCAAGCCCTCAACGGACCGAAGATGTTTCTCCAACGGTTTGACCAGCAAACGTTCGGAATCCTCAGGCGAGATACCCTCATATCCGACCGACACATAGGCAACCGGAATATCAACGTCGGGTGCCGCTTCTTTGGGAATTTCCAAATAGGAAATCACGCCAAAAGCTGACATCACCAGAAGCCCGATTATGACCGCGCCAGTCCGCGAAAAAGCAGCGCTGATCAGAGCGTGCATGATGTTGGCTCCAAAGCAACGCGGACATCCTCGCCAGCCTCAACAAATGCCTGGCCAAAAGTCAGCAACCTGTCGCCATCGCTGAGCCCGGACACAAACACCTGCTCAACACCTGAACGTACCAGTTCCACGCCAACAACGCGGACAATGCCACCATCATCAATCTTTGCTGTTAGTGACCCATCACCAGCCACCGACAGATGCGCCGGTGACATGCCAAAGGCCGGCTGATAGCCAATGTCAATCGACGCCTCAACAGTCATTCCGGCGCGAAGGCTGCGGTCCGTATTCGGCACGCTGATTTCAACATCAAAAGTTCGTGTTGCCGAACTGGAAATCGACGCAATCTTGGAAACTTGACCTTCACGCCGCCCTACACCGGCGACATCAATGCTGACCGGATCGCCAAGCGAAATCTGGCTGATGTTCGTCTGCGGAACGGCAACAACGATTTTCAGCGTATCCATTTTCAGAATAGTCGCGGCTACCATGCCGCTGCCCATCTGTTCGCCAACATCGACATGAAGGGTCTCTAGCCAGCCGCTACTCGGAGCACGGATTATTGATTTTTTATTCTGGTCCTGCAACATATCAAGCGTAGACTTAGCGTTCGCAAGGCGGGCGTTATTCTGTGTAATCACTAGCTCTGCGCTGAAATTCTGTGCCAGTTCAATCTTGGCAAGCGCCATACGGGAATTTTCGTAATTCGCTTTTAGCTGCGCCAGTTCAACGGGCGCGGTGAAGTTCTGAGTCACCAGCTTTTCGCCAATTTTCATGCGCTGACTTGCCACTTCAAGATTGGCCTTGGCGGCCGCGTATTCTTCAGCATAGGTTCCAGCAGACTGTTGTACCGCGGAATTGTAAGCAGCCTCAGCCGCAACAATCTCGGCCTTCGCCGCAGCAATGCGCATTGGCAGCGTACCGGTATCCATAACGACCAGAATGTCACCAGCCTTAACAGCGCTTCCTTCGCGTGCTGGAATTTTGGTGATCGTGCCGGCAACCTCGGATGAGATGGTCACCACCGCCACCGGCTGAGTGATACCACTGGCGCGAACGGAACGACGTACGGCGGCATTTTCAACGATGACAGCTGAAATTGTTGGTTTTACAGGACCTGTTTTCACCTCATCCGGCGCCGTTCCTGCTGCGTTTGATACGGCCGATTCTTTGGCATCAACATTTTTGCCATCAGCGGTCGATACTATTTCGGGTTGACCCATAAAATTCCCGGACAACATCCAACCCGCAACGCCAACTGCAATCAAAATCGCAAGGATATAAGAGGGTTTGAATTTCATCGATCAAGTCCCGGGCTGTGAATGAGATGCACCGCTTTCACCGCGCTTGGAAGTATATAGTCTCCATAATACCTTAAAACAAGGATACTTCGCGCCATCGAGTGAGTCATTTCCCCAATTTACCTGTGGCTTCAGAACCGCAGCTAAACTATTGTTATCAAACCTATCTGGCGTCGGCTAGGATCATGCTGGCGGCCTTATGCGCCAGCATCAAAGTAGGTGCGTTCGTATTCGCCGAAGTAATGTTGGGGAAAACCGAAGCATCACATACTCTGATGCCATCCAGCCCATGCACGCGCAACTGTGAATCAACGACAGAGCTATTGGCATCGGGGCCCATTCGGCAGGTGCCGGATAGATGAAAAACAGTGCCCCCGCGCTCACGCCAATCCTGTACCACCGCATCGTCGCTCATTTCGTCAAGCGGGGTTAGCGGTTTATCGGCAAGTAGCGCTTGTAGCGCTGGCGTTGCCGTCAACTGTTCAATTAGTCTTGCCATGCGCACGGCGTCGGCAATGTCACGTTCATGGCTGAGATATCGCGGGCTTATGGATGGCATTTCGTTAACATCCGCTGAGGTAATTTCAATTGTGCCCTCACTTTTTGGACGGCAACTGTTGAACCCGATGATAAAGCCCGAAAATTTATCGGGACGCATCAATTTACGTCGGCCTTTGTGAAAGCTGCGATAGCTGAGGGGATTCAAATAAAGCTGAGTATCGGGGCGGTCTAGCCCGGCGGTGGATTTTACCAGCCCGCCAAACTGATTAACGCTAAGCGCCAGCGGCCCGCGCCGCCGGAAGATATAATCAAGTCCGGCAAAAATCCGCCCTGTCATACTACCAAAAACATCATTCAGCGTGGGGCGATTGGCCTTAAAGATATAATTAATACCAAAATGATCCTGCAAATGCTGGCCAACATGCGGCGCGTCATGGACAACATCAATTCCAAGGCCCCGAAGCGTCTTGCCGCTACCAACGCCCGATAGCTGTAATAAGTGCGGCGAGCCCACAGCGCCCGCAGTCAGCAGAATTTCACGGCAAGCGCGAACCACATTCCGGCGGCCCTTATGATAATAGGAAATGCTGATAGCGCGGCGCCCGTCAAAGCCAATCCGGTCAACCTGCGCACCGGTAACAACGGTCAGGTTCGTGCGTTTCATGGCAGGCCGTAAAAACGCCGTGGCGCTGGAACATCGGGTGCCGTTTCGCGTTGTCGTCAAATAGCTGCCCACACCGGCACCTTCGCGCACCGGATCTTCGCTAAATGGCAGTTGGCCTTGCTGGCAAATTGCCATAAAGTCAGCGCTGATGGGGTGACAATCAGCGGTATTATCGCGAATCGACATATGGGGGGCTGAGGGGTTATCCGCAGCCGGACCTTCAAAACTGTCATAGATCTTTGCGACAGTTGTGTAATTCCAGCCCGGATGTCCAGCAGCGGCCCAGTCATCATAATCACCTGCCTGACCGCGATGATAAACCAGAGCATTAATCGAACTTGATCCGCCAAGAAGCTTGCCGCGGGGGTATACTCGCGCCGTCCATTAAGTTCGGCCTCAGGCTGGGTGCTATACATCCAGTTCACCTTTGCTTGATGAAACAAAATGCCATAACCAATAGGAACCTTGACCCAGAGCCGCCGGTCGGACGGTCCGGCCTCTAGCAAAAGCACCTGATGCCGCCCGCATGCGGTTAGCTTATTGGCTAGAACACAACCGGCAGATCCACCGCCCACGATGATATAGTCAAATTCCTGCATGTCAGTCTCCAGCACCTATCGCCCGGCTGGACATTATTCGGCCGTGACAGCTGCCAAAGCGGCCTGCAATTCGGATAATAGCAACTCAGCTGCTTCAACCCCGACCGATAGACGGAAAAACCCTTCGCTGATGCCAAGTGCTGCCCTCTCTTCAACGCTCAACGCGCGGTGTGATGATGAGGCGGGATGCGATAAGGTGGTGCCAATATCACCAAGAGTCGGGGCAAAAGGAATAGCCCCCGCTGCCGCGATAAAGCGGTTTACCGCATCGCGGGCACCGTCAATTTCAAAACTGACCATATTGCCAAAATTACCGTTAAACAGGCTATGCGCCAATGCATGATCCGGGTGATCCTCGCGCCCCGGATAAAGAACTTGCCGCATACCGGGTGTATTGGCCAGTCCATCGGCAATCTTTGCCGCGTTTGCTTGTGCGTGCGCAAATCTCACATCAAAACTATGCAGGCCGCGCTCAGCCAGCCAGCAATCAAACGGGCTGGGGGTCAACCCCCACGTTACCGCAGCATCACGAATGGCCGCCGCGTGATCCGGATTACGCGCCGCCAGATACCCCAGTGTAACGTCCGAATGCCCAGCCAAAAATTTGGTCACCGAATGAATAACGATATCCGCACCATGCTCGAACGGCCGAAAGACCGCCGGTGTGGTAAAAGTATTATCGACAACCAGTAACAGGTTATGCTTTTTTGCCAACGCTGCAATTCCGGCAACATCTGCAACCCGCAAGGTCGGGTTCGATACCACCTCAAGGATGATCATCCGGGTGTTGGGACGGATTGCCGCCGCCAAGGTGCTGGCAGTGCTGGCATCGGCAAAATCACACTCAAAGCCAAGGCGCGGCAAGTCCTTTGTCAACATTCGTAGCGAGCGACCATAAAGCTGATCCCCCGCCAGAATGTGATCCCCCGCCTCTAGCAACCCCAGAAACATCGCGGAAATTGCGGCCATTCCGGAACTGGTGATCAGGCCGTTTTGCGCGCCCTCCATCCAGTCAATTTTCTCGGCCAGAATATCGGCATTGGGATCCGCCTCACGCGCATATGTATAGCCCGGAAGCGTTCCTTCATACTGCGCATCCAGCGCATCAGCCGACGGTGATGAGTACACAACTGACGGAAACAGCGGCGTTGCTACCGGATGACTGGCGGATTGAGGAATGGCCGACCGCCGAACAAGAGTCTGGCGCCGGTCTGGATTCTGGTCAGCATTTTTTGAGTTGGTCATGATCACACCGGTTGCAGTCAAACTTTGTTAAAAAAATATAGCTTTGGTCTGAAGAATAAGCGGGCAAACGATGCCATATACGATCGCGCAAAACCAGTCAGATTTCACCAGCGTCACTCCTAATTCCACAAGGCATGCATGGTTAGGGGGCCGCGAAAGGCCCAGCCGCGAAATTCGGCGGGATGATCCGGATCAAGACGAAGCCCGGGAAGATGATCAAAAATCATTGGCAAGGCAACATCAGCAACCAGCGCGCGCGATACAAATGCCCCCGCACAAAAATGCGGGCCGGCCCCAAAGGCGATGTGTTTTCTTGTGTCACGGTGAATATTGAAACTGCCGGGATCATCAAAATGCTCCGGATCACGGTTGGCAGCGCTGAACATGAAAAAGGCGCGCCCGCCAGCCTTTATATCAATTCCGCGAACACAGGCATCGCTGGCAATGCGGCGCGGCGACATTCCAATCGGCGACATCCACCTTACATATTCCTCAAAAACCTGATCCCAACGGACCGATCCGTCAAGAACACTCGCCAACTGACCCGGATGTGTCAACATCGCCCAGATAGCCCCGGCAATGGCGTCACGCGGCTCGTTCTGGCCGCCGCTGATCGCCAATTTTATGTTGGCATGAAGCTGATGCAACGGCGCAGCGCAGCGCAGCAAAACAGCGATGATCGAACATCCCTCCAGCGATTCCGCGTCAGGCGGTGCAGCGCTGAAGGCGGCAATACGGTCATCGATAGCATTGTCTAGCGCTGTAACAGCGGCAATGCAGCGCGCTTCAACATCAGGATCACCGCTATAATTGGAAATACCGTCAATCATCGCCTGCGAATGCGCATCCATCTCACGCGCGGACACATTGCTGAGACCGGTGATCAATCGCAGCGCCTCACCCGATAGTAACATCGCGTAATCAACACATAAATTCGCACCCTTTTTCCGAGCAAGATCGGCCAAAATATCCGCAGCAGCATGGCGAAACGCACCGCGCCAGAAATGCGCCACTGCGCGCGGCGAAACCGCGGGCCGCATCTGGCCGCGCTGGGATTGATGCCCATCACCGTCGCGGCGCATCATGTTCTCGCCCATCAAACGGGTCATCAGGCCGCCGGGCTGCTCGGAACTGAAAACATCGACCCGCTTTTCCCATGTGTCGATGTCATCACGCCGCGTCATCACGATGCCGTCAAGCTGGGGCACAAACGCTACCGGAGCCTGACGCTGAAGACGTTCCAGAATCGGATAGGGATCCTTTGCGAAGGCTGCCATATCAATATCAAAATTGGGTGCGATTGCCATGCTGTGAATCTTGCGGTCCTTATGGCTTGCTATAAAGCTGACGGCCAACAAAAAGACCGACTAACATCATCACAAAAAACAGCCCAACCTCACCCGGCCTGACCAAAAGTGAGGCGACAGCAGGACCGGGGCATAGGCCGCCCAGCCCCCAGCCGATGCCAAACAACGCCGCGCCACCAATAAGGCGCAGATCAATGCTGGCGATGGTCGGCAAAGAAAATTTATTGCCAAAAACCGAACCAGACCGGCTGGTGACAATCCTATAGCCAATGAAGTTCACCACAACACCGCCGCCCATAACAAACGCAAGCGAAGGATCCCATGCACCAAACAGATCAAGAAATCCGGTAACTTTGGTCGGGTTCAGCATGCCTGAAATAGCAAGACCGGCGCCAAAAACCATACCAATGCAAAGAAGTGAAATCGCTGGAATCATATCTCTAACCGTTAAAAGATGTGACGAATAAGAAAGACGGTAATCACCCCGGTCAGCATAAAAACGCCAACCGCGGTCATCGAGCGCACCGACAACCGCGCCAATCCGCAAATTCCATGACCCGAAGTGCACCCCGACCCGATCGCGGTGCCAATCCCAACCAGAAATCCGGCAATGGGAAGTGCCAACCCCGAGGCTGCCGGCAGAATTTCAACCGGTCGCGAAAAGCCATAGATCACGATAATCGGCCCCAGAACCACTCCGGCCAGAAAAAACCATCGCCAACTTCGCTCATCGCGTCCGGATTTTTGGTTTAAAAAGGGGATGATGCCGCCCAGAATACCGCTAACACCCAAAACCCGGCCATGCATCAACAACAGCAAAAAGGCTGCCGTGCCAATCATCACGCCACCAATCAATGATGCAAACGGCGTAAATACCGCAAAGTCGATCATCATCATTAGGCCCCTTTGCTCTTTGTGATTTATAGTATTTTATCTATTGGTATTTTATCTATTGGGCGTTCTAGGGTCCCGATCAGGCTCCACCATGTGCTTTTGACCAGCCGCGCGGATCATTCAGAAAATCCTCAACCGCTTGCAGCGTGACCGCATCAAAGGCGCCCGTCTCACGGCTGGCGGCAAGCACATCCCACCAAGTCGAAAGATAATGAAGGCTGATCCCCTCGGCAGCGAGTTTTTCGGGGGTGTCCTTGAAAATATCATAATAAAAAATGACGAAGGTGTGCGCGACCTCGGCCCCGGCGGTGCGCAGCGCTTCAACAAAGCTGAGCTTGCTGCCACCATCAGTCGTCAGATCTTCAACCAGAAGAACCCGCTGGCCTTCATGGATATCCCCTTCGATGCGCGCATCACGGCCAAACCCTTTCGGCTTTTTGCGAACATAATGCATCGGCAGCGCGGTCCGCTCGGCCAGCCATGCGGCAAACGGAATTCCGGCAGTCTCGCCGCCCGCCATCGCATCCAGACTTTCATAACCGATCTCATTCATAATGACAGTTTTGCCATAATCCATCATCTGAGCCCGCGCACGTGGAAAGGCAATAATCTTGCGGCAATCCATATAAACCGGGCTCTTCATCCCTGACGTCAGGGTGAACGGTTCATCAGCGCGGAACAAAACCGCCTTGATCTCAAGAAGCATCCGCGCAACCGACCGGGCGATCGCTGCCTTATCATAAGTCTGCGCGGTATCACGGGCAGGCAAAGATGTTGACATATGCCCGGGGGAATTTGCTGGTTTTTGCGTCACGCTAGTCTCCATATGTTGCTGGATATTAGAGCCTCATCTCGAACTTGTCATCTGTTTGCGATTAATGAATTTCCAGCTTGGCCTCTAGGGGGCTTGGAATCCGGCACAAAGACCATCACTTATCTGCATTGAGCGACTTAGAGGTGAAAAAATTAAACGGGTACATTTAGAAATGTTCAGTTTGAGAGGGGCCAGCAACCAGCCTTCATCGACCCAGACTTTATGGGTACAGTAATACCATGGCAAAAAAGATACAAAAACGCGATTTACCAACAAAGATTTGTGCAAGCTGCGGCCTGCCCTTTAGCTGGCGCAAAAAATGGGAACGCGACTGGGAAAATGTCCGCTATTGCTCAAAACGCTGCAGCGGTCAGAAAAGCAGGATCAACCCGTGATCGTTCAATCTCGATCCGTCAGATTGCTGATAGCGACTGCACAGCCTCTTCGATTTCTGCCTTTTCGATAATTTCGGCAACCATTCCGTTTTGCAGTGTTTCCCCGACGCCTATATCCTCAATATAAATGCCAAAATCATCCTTGCCAAACCGATGCGCCGGAACCCACGCGAAAACACATCGATGCCCCTTTGGACATTCCTGCATCGCTGCATCTTGAAGCGCCTCGGCATCCTCAAAATTCCAAGTGACGGCAACGGCGACAAAAAATTTCTGATTTTTCGTTCGCGCAACATCCATTTTTACCGGCATTGTCACGGCGACATCTCGGCTGCCACTTGTTCGCATATATACCGCAAGCCTGCCCTTATAATCAGACATCAGAACCGATAGCGGCACAAAATGCGCGGCGTCTTCTGATTGCGCACCGGTCATAGTCACGTCTCCAATTTTAAGAATGATGATAAAGAGTTTGACAGGTTTTAACGCCGCAATCTATCGCCTGGCCAGCTATAGTTTAGCCGGGGCACGAAGCGCATAGCCACTTCCGCGAACCGAATGGATTATATTGGCGGTTGGCGTGCCATCAGGCATCGGCGAATTTATGGCCTTGCGAAGGCGAGAGATATGCACATCAACGGTGCGTTCTTCAACAAAAACCCCGTGCCCCCAAACCAAATCGAGAAGCTGAGTGCGGCTGAATACCCGGCCAGGGTGTTCCATCAGAATTGATAGAAGACGACTTTCCTTTGGACCAAGCGAAACCGGCTGACCACCCCGCGAGATTTCCATCGTCGTCTGATTAAAATGCAAATCGTGAAATTCGAGGATATCATCAGCAAGTGCCGGATGCGCCCGTCTCAAAAGCGCCCGTACACGGCTGACCATCTCACGCGGGGAAAATGGCTTTGTAATGTAGTCATCAGCGCCAATATCAAGGCCCAGCGTGCGATCACCCTCTTCACCACGCGCGCTCAAAATAATAATGGGAAGGCGCTTTGTATCACTGCGCGCACGCAGGGTGCGGCACACATCAATGCCCGACATTTGCGGCATCATCCAGTCAACAATTGCCAGATCGGGGTGATGTGCTTCGACCATCTCCAGCGCCTGCTGCCCGTCTTGTGCGCGAATTACCTCAAAGCCAGCCTGAAGGAGATTAAATGTCAGCAGTTCAAGCTGGTTAGGCTCATCATCAGCGACAAGAATCCGGATCGACATTAGCAATAATCCTCTCTTCTCCTAAGGCATCCAGCAATTGTGTAAATCAGCATGTGCCACAGCTACATTACAGTTTTGTGAAACGCCTGTTACTGCGTCAATCTTGGGTATTAGAAATAACCGGCAGCGTAACCTCAAAGCGCGTAATGCCAGCATTGGAGCTGGAAACATTCATCACCCCGCGATGTCTATTTACAATGTGCTTTACAATAGCAAGGCCGAGACCGGTGCCACCAATCTGACGGGAGCGCGCTTTATCAACACGGTAAAATCTTTCGGTTAGGCGGCCGAGATGTTTCTCGGCAATCGGCTCGCCAAAGTTCGAGACCGCAATTTTAACGGTGTCGGTGCCTTGCAAGACCACATCAAGGGAGATATCGCTCTCCTCAAACCCGTATTTCAACGCGTTCTCAATCAAATTATGAAACACTTCGTTGATCTCGTCGGCAAACCCGTTCATCAGCAACCGGCCAACATCAACCGGTCGCGCGTCATTCAAAAGGATGCGCATCTTGCGGCGTTCAGCACGGCTTTCAAGGCTGGCCACCACCGATTTCAACACCTCCATCAAGGGCACGGTCTCATCAGGAACAATATGCTCGTCAACCTCAACGCGCGACAATGAAAGAAGATCATCAATCAACCGCGACATGCGCCCGGATTCCTCTTCCATAATACGTAAAAATCTTTGCTGAGTTGGCCAATCCTGAACCTCATTGACCAAAATTGTTTCGATAAAACCAGCAAGACTAGTCAACGGTGATCGCAATTCATGGCTGACATTGGCAACAAAATCTCGTCGCACTTTTTCCAGATTGCGCTGCAAAGTCATATCCAGAACCAGTACCATGATCAGCCCGTCATTCATGCGTTTGATCCGGATATTGAATTCCATCGACACACGCGATTGCGGCCTGTAAATCGCCGAGCTCTCCAAGCCTGCCCCTGAAACCACATCGGCGACCTCGTCTGCCTTGATCACCTCGGCCAGCGGCTGGCCTATCAGTGATTTTCCAGACACGCCGTCACCAAGAAACCGGACAGCGGCAGCATTGACCGATAAAATTACCCCCTGCTTATCAGCAACGATCAGGCCATCATCCAGCATCCAGCCAAGTTCGCTAAGAAGACCAGTTTCAACGCCAACTTCAGCGTCAACATCTATGGGGGCGTCTGAAGGCTTTTTTTGAGGGGTTGTCATGGCAACCTCGATCCTCTTTCCGGTTTGCAGCCGCGGTCAGGCTTCTTTGATATTGGCAATCAGATTGGCACTTTGTGCAAGCTGTTGAAAACGGCGACGAGCATGATTATCCAACAACGCCGCACAGCTAGGGTCAACATCAAGCGTCAAAACCCCGTCTTCATTGGTAAGCCGCAATCCATCCAGCCCATGCGCGGTTCCGCCTGAAAAGGTCAGCGCAAATCGCAAACCAAGGCCAATGGTTGTCGCTTGAGCGCGGCGGCGGCGACTTAAAATAAAGCCCAACTCAGGGGGGCGTGCCTTGTTTGTCTTGCGGCCAACATAACGGTGATAAATGGCTGTGGCCAGCCAGATGCGCTCTTTATGGGTGATACAGTTCACTGGCAGACCCAACACCCGGCGTGCGCCCAGATCACCACGCACATCCTCATGCTCGTTCCAGCATAAATCAGACAGGTTGCACGCCGCCTCTAACAGCCGGTCAAATTTGGCGCGGTTTATTTGTTTGTCCTTAGCCTTATTGCCAGCCGGTTTATTGGCGCCATCGGCATCATCTGCGGTGTCGGGTGAAGGTGTGAAAAGCGGGCAAAGCAACTCAAACAATGCGCGCGGTACGTCCGAGAACCGGTGTGATGTGCGTGAAATTTCCTGACAGATCGCCTGCAGAAAATCGGCCTTTTCACTGTCGCGAAGTTCCTTATCGGCAAGCAGACCATCGCGGATACTCGTTCCGCTGATGGCAATCTTACTGCACCCGGTTCGCGCCAGCAATTCGCGCATGATCAGGGCAGCCATCGGCATGGTTTTTTGACGGCCAAGGGGTACACCCGAAAAGTCAGGAGTTTCACGGGAAAATGCGCCCAGAAGATTTTTCGCATCACGCCCGGGAATCCGCAGTCCATGAAGGACGGTAAGCGGATATCCAGACTGTTCGATATAAGCAAGTCCCAGCGCACGAAACGATCCACCAACCCCGTAAATCCGGTCGTGACACCCTTCGGCCAGCCAGGGATGGAGATCAAAGGCAGCGTTAATTTCATCCGCATCAAGTGATGACAAATGCCCAAAATTAAAACTGGTTGATTGGCGAATAACACCTTTTTCAAGATCAACAACTTCCAGACTACCGCCGCCAAGATCAGCAACAAATCCCGTTGCATCGGGAAGGTTGAGTGTTAGCCCGCGCGAAACATAATGCGCTTCTTCCTGCTGGGTGAGGATGGTAATCGGATGGCCAATAATAACCTCTGCCGCGCCAATAAAATCATCCGAATTGACTGCCCGCCGAACGGCTGCTGTCGCCACTGCATGAATTGTCACAACGCCCATGCTTTTCATGATGCTGGCGAAACGCGACATCGCCTCTAACGCCACCTTGATCCGGTCAGGCTGCAACTCTTCGGTATCGCCCAACCCTTCGCCAAGGCGGCAGTTTGAACGCTCATTAAACAAAGGAAATGGATAACGCCCGCCACTGCCATAGATAACCAGCCGGATCGAGTTTGAGCCAATGTCAATGACGGCAATCGGCGCAGTCCGATCCTGTGATCTATAACTCATCCACGGTTCCTTCTCCTCAGCTATACGAACGATCAAACGCGTTCAATAGCAATGGCCGTTCCCTCACCGCCGCCGATACAAATTGCGGCAATACCCCGCGTCAATCCACGTTTTTCCAGCGCGTTTAGCAAGGTCACGATAATACGGCTTCCCGAAGCCCCGATAGGATGCCCCAACGCACAGGCCCCGCCATTCACATTTACCTTGTCCCGTGAAATCCCAAGTTCATGCATAAAGGCCATCGGCACAACGGCAAAGGCCTCATTGACCTCCCAAAGATCGACGTCATCCACCTTCCAACCCAGCTTTTCCAACAATTTTTGCGCTGCGGGAACGGGTGCGGTGGTGAACCAGCCCGGCGCATGCGCATGGCTGGAATGAGCCAGAATCCGGGCGCGAACCTGCAACCCATCGCCGGATGCCTGCCCTGCACTAGTGACCACCAATGCCGCCGCCCCGTCCGAGATGGAAGATGCATTGGCGGCGGTAACAGTGCCGTCTTTGGCAAAAGCAGGTTTCAGCTGGGGAATTTTTTCCGGACGCGCTTTGCCGGGCTTTTCATCAATTTCTATGATTGTATCACCCGCGCGCGACGTCACAGTGACCGGGGTAATTTCCCCGTCAAAGGCTCCGCATTCTTGCGCAGCACAAGCATTGGCCAGCGATTGCAAGGCAAATTCATCTTGCGCAGCGCGTGAAAACTGATAATGCGAGGCACAATCTTCGGCAAAGCTTCCCATCAACCGGCCCTTGTCATAAGCGTCTTCCAGCCCGTCAAGGAACATATGCTCCTGCACACTGGCATGGCCAAGACGCGCCCCGCTTCGCATTTTTCCAGAGAGATATGGCGCATTGGTCATGCTTTCCATGCCGCCGGCAACCACGAGAGCGGCGCTGCCTGCACGAATCAAATCATGCGCCATCATCACGGTTTTCATTCCAGACCCGCAAACCTTGTTCAAAGTGGCCGCCGGAATTGACTCATCCAACCCCGCCGCAAAACCGGCTTGGCGCGCTGGTGCCTGACCAACGCCAGCCGGCAATACACACCCCATCAGAATTTCCGAAACCGCATCCGGTGAAGCGCCTGCATTTTCCAAAGCAGCTTTGATCGCGGCACCACCAAGCTGCGGCGATGCAACAGATGAAAAATCTCCGGCAAAACCGCCCATCGGTGTGCGCGCCGCACCCGCGATTACGATATCCGTCTGATTGGCTGCATCTGACATAAATAACTCTCCATTTTTAGCTCCGGCTTCAAGTCCGGATCGATCGCTGCTCTGGACAGGCCTTTTGATCGCCGCGACAAGGTAGCAGGATCAGTTGATAGGTAAAAGTGCGGTGATGAAAACTGCGTTATATCCATGCTCATTTCATCTTTCGATCATTCATGCGCTAGCAACAACCCCTTATTCGAGGGGCGCAAGCAGCGCTGCAACCAATTCAGGCGGCACATCATCAACACTGCTATGCCGCCATTTCGGCGCATGGTCTTTGTCAATTATCGCGGCGCGAATGCCCTCAAGAAAATCACTATCTTTCATACTACGCGACGTAAATCGAAATTCCATTTCCAGCGCAGTCTTTATATTTGGTGCAAGACGTACCGCAGCAATAACCGCCGCAGTTGCCGCCATCGCCAGCGGTGATGCGGTCTGCATCGAAGTCAGTAACCGCGGCAAGGCGGCATTTAGACCATCATGTTCGGCAAGCGCACCGATCATCACAGCCACATTGTCACCGGAAAAAACCGTATCAATCGCCGCCGCATTCGCCGCCAGAACCGAGCCACCATCATCAGAACTGGCCGTCCTAATTGCTGTCTCGATATCATCGGCCTCACATAATACCGCAACCAATTCTGAAAGCGCGGCCTCAGGGACATAATAATCGGCAAACCCGGCATAAATAGCATCTGCCGCCCGCATTCGATAACCGGTCAGGCCAAGACATTCACCAAGCCGCCCCGGAGCGCGTGCCAGCAACAAAGACCCGCCTACATCCGGCACCAGCCCAATGGCACATTCCGGCATTGCAAGGCGCGTGCTGTCGGTAACAATCCGGGGCGATCCATGCGCCGAGAGACCAACCCCGCCGCCCATTACAAATCCATGCATGACCGCAATATAGGGTTTTGGATACCCATCAATCAGCGCGTTCAAACGATATTCATCGCGCCAGAAGCGGCGAGCAGATTCATCATCACCTGCCTTGCCGGCCGCGAATAAA
>JAACDV010000037.1 GCA_009936825.1 Bacteroidota bacterium
AATTATCGCCGTTTCCGCAATACGCTGCGCTATCTTCTGGGCGCGCTGGACGGTTTCGATAAAGGTGAAGCGGTCGCTTATGATGACATGCCGGCGCTGGAACGGTGGGTTTTACACCGCCTTGCCGAAATTGATCTTCGCATTCGCAAGATGACCGAAGCTTATGATTTCCATGGTATTTTTACCGAACTTCACACGCTGTGTAATAGCGATCTCTCTGCATTTTATTTTGAAATCCGCAAAGACCGGCTTTACTGCGATGCGGCAGAGTCACCGGAACGGCGCGCCTGTCGCACGGTGATGAACGAGGTCTTCCAACGGTTAACGGCTTGGCTGGCCCCGATCCTGTGTTTCACCGCTGAGGAAGCATGGCAATCGCAGGTGAACGACATCGAAAACTCAGTTCATCTTCGCAGCTATGATGCGGTTCCTCCCGAATGGTATGATGAGAAAGTTGGGTCGCGCTGGGCCGCTATCCGCCGCGCCCGTGCGGTTGTGACCAGCGCATTGGAGGCGGCGCGCAACGACGGGGCCATTAAGGGGTCGCTTCAGGCAGCGCCGATTGTTCATGTCAGTAATGAAATTGCCGCTCTGTTCGCTGGCGAAGATGCAGCCGCATTATTCATCACCTCGGGGGCACATATTACCGATGCTGCTGCTCCGGGCGATGCTTTCCGTGTTGAGGGAATTGATGATGTGTTTGTTGCATTTGCCGTTGCCGATGGCGAGAAATGTGCGCGTTGTTGGAAAATTACGCCCGAAGTAAAGGTTGAAGATGGTATCTGTATACGCTGCGAGACTGTGGTGAATGGATAGCTGGATAAGGCTGGAACGTGACGGGTGACCAAAAATGAGGCCCAAAGACGAGATCAGGGACGAGGCCAGCGGCGAGCCTGATGGTTTGGCGCGTCTGTCGGTCCGCCAGAAAATATGCCTGATTGCGGGGGCGGTGTTGCTCGTCGATTTTATCACCAAGCAGATCATGCTGGACTGGATTTTCTATCCTCCGCTTCGTGTTGAGGTGTTACCGTTTCTAAATTTTGTGCCGGTCTGGAATCCAGGTATTAGTTTTGGTATGCTGACGACCGATGGAATGCTTGTTCCGGTTCTATTGACAGTGCTGGCGATAGCGGTTGCCGTTTGGTTGATATGGAAGGCGCCGCGCTTTCACCGCTTTGAGCGAATGGGCGCAGGTCTGATTGCTGGCGGTGCAGTTGGCAACGCGCTAGACCGCATCCGCTTTGGCAAAGTAGTTGATTTTATCGATGTTTTTGTACAAACATGGGGTTTGCATTGGCCAGCTTTCAATATTGCCGATGCGGCGATTACCATCGGAGCGTTACTGTGGTTCTACAGCATTCTGGCCGAACGGGAGACAGAGGCATCATGAAGAACAACATCATGACGAACAATATTGGGATCAATAGCGGGATTAATACCGGAATAGGATTTGAAATGGGTTGTGAGGCTGGCTCAAAGACCGAATCAATTGGGCCCGGAGCAATTGGGCCCGGATCATCTGGACCCGGATCATCTGGTGTCGGCAGGCTGGCCGCGTCTCTGCTGGTGATTGCGATGGCGGGTGTTTTTGTCAGTGGCTGTTCGGACGTACGGCGCGCTATTGGGGAAGAAAAATCATCACCAGACGAATTTGAAGTTGTAATTCGCGCCCCGCTATCTCTTCCTCCGGGTTTTGCCTCGAAATCTTCTGATATTGTCTCCGGCACAGCATCTTCCGGCGGATCAGCCGGGTCAGAAACAGGGGCGGGCAGCAACCCAACCGATGCGCGCTCAATCGCGGCAGGCACGCTTCAATCAGCCGAAGGTGAGGTTGGATCGGGATATGATCAGGTTTTCAATTTTGCTGCGATCCCGGAAAACATCCGTGATCTGGTTGACGAGGAAACGCTGGGTATCCAGTTTGAGCGCCGTCTTCCGCTTGAGATATTGTTCGGCGGTCTGCCAGATATTGGTCCGGTTCTTGACAAAATGGCGGAAGATCAACGGCTGCGTGCCAATTTCCGTAAAGGTTTGTTGGCGACCGAAGGGCCGACCTACGGAATTGATGATCAAACCGATGAGCCGGTCGCTGTCGGCAAATAGGGGTGGCAATCAGCTGAAATGGCATTCATCAGGCAGCTACCTGACACACTCGTTGACCAAATTGCAGCCGGTGAGGTTGTTGAAAGACCTGCCAGTGCGCTGCAAGAACTCGTCGAAAATTCGCTTGATGCCGGTGCTCGCCGGATCAGTATTGCCTTACGGCGCGGCGGCATTGACGAAATTACCGTTACCGATGATGGCCTTGGTATGTCCGCCGATGATCTGGCGCTGGCAGTGCAAAGGCATGCCACATCAAAGCTTCCCGATGGCCGTCTCGATGATATCAAATGGCTGGGATTTCGCGGTGAGGCACTACCCTCAATCGGTGCGGTCTCGCATCTCTCAATCACTTCGGTTGAAGCGGGTGATGCCCATGCTTGGCGAATCGAGGTAAATGCCGGAAAGCTGACAAACCCCACACCGGCGGCGCTGGCAAAAGGAACGCAAGTTTCGGTTCGCCAGCTTTTTAAGGCGGTTCCGGCGCGGCTCAAATTCTTAAAAACCGAACGGACCGAGCAAGGCCGCTGTGTTGATATTATTCGGCGGCTGGCAATGGCATGGCCCGATGTTAGTTTTAGCCTGAGCAATGATGATCGCACGCTGATCGACCTTACTGCTTCGGACGACAATCTTTTGACTAAAAATAGCGATTCTAAGGCAGCGGCTCTGGCCCGCCGCCTAGCGGCGGTCATGGGCAAAACATTTGCTGATGAGGCGGTGCGAATCAATGCGGCCCGCGATAACGTTATTCTGCGTGGGATGATCAGCCTGCCAACAATGAACCGTCCCACACCGGCGTCAATTTTTCTGTTTGTAAATGGCCGCCCGGTGCAGGATCGGTCTTTGCTGGGGGCTGTACGCGCTGGATATGGTGATACTCTGCCGCGCGGGCGCTATCCTTTGGCGGCATTGTTTTTGACTCTTCCGGCAGAATCGCTCGATGTGAATGTGCATCCGGCCAAATCTGAGGTTCGGTTTCGCGATGCCGCTGGTGTGCGTTCGCTCTTGGTTGGGGCAACCTCGGCGCAGCTTCTTGACGACGGGGTTCGTACGACTGCCGAAGGCGGTGCGGTTGCGGCGCGTTTAATGGCGGCTGGTGGAAACAACAGCTCGCGCGGATTTTCGGCGCCTCCGTATAGCGGATACGTTCCTCCATCAGCCGCCCATTGGCAGGCCCCTTCGCAAGATAATAAACAAGACGGGCAGCAAGACGGACAGCCTACCGGAATGCTTGGTGATCTGCCGCCAATGGCCCGCCCAACCAGTATGAACGACCAGTCTGCTGATCGGCCTGTTGATAGCAATGATGGTGCAATTGATAGCTTGCTTGGCGCGGCGCGGGCCCAGCTTCACAAAACCTATATCGTCGCCGAAACCACACGAGGCATTACCATTATTGATCAGCATGCCGCGCATGAACGGCTGGTAATGGAACGGATGAAGGCGGCCATGGCGGTTGGCGGTGTCGCCGTTCAGAACCTGCTTTTGCCCGAAGTGGTTGATTTACCCGCGCATCACCGTCAGGCGATTCTGGATGAGGCAAGCTTGCTGTCAGATCTTGGGCTGGAAATCGAAGGGTTTGGCGAAGGCTCTGTTCTGGTGCGCGGTGTTCCGGCTTTGCTGGGGTCACCCAATCCGGCGCAACTGGTTCGCGATATCGCCGAGGAGCTTGCCGAACTTGGCGGCAGCCGGGTTTTAGAGGATAAGCTCTCCCATGTTCTGGCGACAGTATCGTGTCACGGCTCGGTTCGCGCTGGACGGCAATTAAATGATGCTGAGATGAATGCGCTATTGCGGGAGATGGAAGTAACGCCGCATTCGGGCCAATGCAATCATGGCCGTCCGACATGGGTGACGCTTTCGCTAGCCGATATTGAAAAGTTATTTGGCCGCCGTTAGGCCGGATTGCGGATCAAAAAATGCAGCATGGCGCGCCCATACCGGCGGGCGCTATCAAGGCTTAGGCTGGCGCGTTACACCAGATCCGGATCCAGAATTTCATCATTCGCGGTTTCAATCACAATCAGCGCATCATCAGCAAATGCTCCAAGGCGAAGCAACCTCACCGCAGCATTTAGCCCATGTCCGCTGTTATAAGGGGCGTCGATCAACGCCAGATTAGCCGGGGTTTCGCGCCAACTGGCCAATGTCAGCGCGTCACCGGCGATGATACGGGCTTCGCGTTGACGGTCCAACCGCGCGATGTTGGATCGAAGTACCTTTATTGCCGCCGGATCGCGTTCGATAAAAATTGAAGCAGCGGCACCGCGTGATAGTGCCTCCAGCCCCAGCGCGCCGGTTCCGGCAAACGCATCTATCACCCGCGCGTTGTCCAGTACGCGCCCGAACCTGCCACCATCCAGAATATTGAATAGCGATTCCCGAACCCTGTCGGCGGTGGGTCTGGTTTCAGCGCTGGCGGGTTGGGCCAGCTTTGTGCCGCGATGCCGGCCGGCGATTATCCGCATCTTGCCGCTTTCCTGATAGGCTGAGGGTTCCGGACCGGGCATTTGGTCCGGCGTCAGATTTGGTTTTAGCCCGGCTATCGAAATTACTCTTAGCCTTACCGGCGAATTTATGTCCGCTTTGCCGTCGGCGTTTTGGCGCGGTGCCTCCTGCTGGCTTGTCATCCGCGTCAACGGGGGCGGTAATTCCCAACTGGTCAGCCAGAACGCGCGAACGGACTATCTCGGTCTCACCTGCAGGCAGATCGCCAAGCATAAACGGGCCGTAGGATATCCGAATCAGGCGGCTTACATGGTGGCCAAGATATTCCATAATTCGGCGGACTTCACGGTTTTTCCCCTCACGAATGGCGATTGTCAGCCATGCGTTGCTGGCCATCTGCCGATCGAGTCGGGCGTGAATATCGCCATAGCGAACGCCGTCAACCGTAACCCCCCCAGCAAGATCTTCCAGAGCCTTGGTGTTAACATGGCCTTGCACGCGGACCCGGTATTTACGGCTCCAACCGGTGCTTGGCAGTTCCAGATGCCGCGCCAGCCCGCCATCATTGGTCAGCAGAATCAACCCTTCGGAATCCATATCTAGGCGCCCAACCGAAAGCACGCGCCCAAGTGATGCGGGCAGTGCGTCAAAAATCGTTTCGCGGTCTTTTTCATCGCGGTCGGTAACCACAAGGCCGCGCGGTTTATGATAGCGCCATAATTTTACCGCTTCACGCGCGGGAAGGCGCTTACCATCGACGGTAATCTCATCTGCTAAGGTGACATTCAGCGCCGGACTGGAAATGACCTCACCATTGACCGTAACGCGGCCATCGGCGATACGCGCCTCGGCATCACGGCGTGAACAAACACCCGCGCGCGCAATATGTTTCGCAATACGCTCAGGCGCGCCGGATGAGGCAAGGCTGAAGGAGGCTGAACCAGACATGCCGCTGGTTTAATCGCAAATGCCCGACTTTGCAAATGTTCGGCGCTTGTGCCACAAATTATGGATGGTAATGCGCGCTCACGAACCCGGCATCATGGACTATCTTCTAAACGAAGCCGCAGCGGCTGCGGCTGCGGGCGAAGTTCCTGTAGCGGCGGCGATTACAGATTTGCAAGGGTGCATTATCGCCATGGCGCAGAACCGCATGCGCCGCGATGAAAACGTTCTGCATCATGCTGAAATGCTGGCGATTGAGGCTGCACTAGCGAATCGCGGCGGGGGGCGTCTGGATGATTGCGATCTGTGGGTGACGCTGGAGCCTTGCACCATGTGTGCTGGGGCGATTGCACATGCACGGATCAGGCGGCTGTATTTTGCCGCCTTTGATGCCAAGGCCGGAGCCGTTGAATCCGGCATTAGGTTTTTTGATAGCCCTAGTTGTCATCACCGGCCTGAAATTTATGGCGGGTTGTCCGAAGCTGCCGCCGCCGAACAGTTGCGGGCGTTTTTTGCTGCGCGGCGGTAGATGCCTACAGGCGCTAAAAATCTATCTAACTGGCGGCGATATCACTCCGCCAGAACCCGTCAGGCCAGTTGATTTCTGCCACCGCGTCATAGGCTGATTTGCGGGCATCAGCGGCGTTTTTTCCCAGTCCGGTAACTGTCAGAACGCGTCCACCATTGGCGCGGACAGTTCCGTGGGCATCAATTTTCGTTCCCGCATGAAAAAGCATAACATCAGGGTTGGCTTCGGCGGCCGCGGTATTGGCAATTATACTACCCTTTGCATAGGCGCCCGGATAGCCCTTGGCCGCCATCACAACGGTGACAGCGTTCACATCCAGCCAGCGAAGTGACAGATGCGCCAGCGTGCCCTCAACCGTCGCCATCATCGCCGCCACAAGGTCAGAGCGAAGCCGGGGCAGGATCACCTGTGCTTCGGGATCACCAAATCTGCAGTTGAACTCGATCACCTGAGGACCGGTTGGGGTCAGCATCAGCCCGACATAAAGAATGCCGCGGTAGGGTGTACCTTCTTTGGCCATTCCGCGCGCTAGCGGCACCACCACTTCATCCATCACCTGCGTCTCCAATGCCGCGGTCAGGCGCGGTGCAGGAGAAATAGCGCCCATACCGCCAGTATTGGGCCCCTGATCATTGTCATAGGCGCGTTTATGGTCCTGCGCGCTG
>JAACDV010000237.1 GCA_009936825.1 Bacteroidota bacterium
CAAGGCTCGTGATCTTCTGGCCCCAAACGGTGTCGCAGTCATTCATTGCATCGGTGTTCACCATCAGACGCGCCCGGTAAATCGGTGGCTGACTAAATATATCTTTCCGGGAGGATATCTGCCTTCGGTTGACCAGATGATCAAGGCAACCGAAGGACGCGGGTTAAAGCTGCTCGATCTGGAAATCATGCGCGGCCATTATGCCGAAACATTACGCGAGTGGCGATTAAGGTTTATGGAACAAAAGCCTAAGATCGAGGCGCTTTATGATTCGCGCTTTGTCCGGATGTGGGAATTTTATCTTGTCGGATGCGAATATTTTTTCCGGAGCCAACGTGGTATGGTTATGCAATTACAACTCTCATTAGATCAGAATACAGTGCCGATTAGTCGGCGTTATATTGGTCAACGGGAACAAAAGTTTAGGGACAAGCTGTGTCATCAAACGCATTCTGGGAACAAAAATCCCTCACCGAAATGAGTGATGACGAATGGGAGTCGCTGTGTGACCGGTGCGGCAAATGCTGTGTGCTAAAACTGGAAGACAGCGATACCGGCGACATTCATTACACCGATGTCGGCTGTAAGCTTTTGGATTGCGGTACGGCCATTTGTATGGATTATCAAGCGCGCAAGAAAACCGTTCCCGACTGCATTCAACTGACCCCCGGCAACCTGTCTTCGCTAAAATGGATGCCGGATAGTTGCGCTTACCGCATTTTATCCGAAGGCCGCGATCTTCCTGAATGGCATCCGCTGATCACCGGCAATCCAGACAGTACGCGCCTTGCGGGACATTCGGTAGCCGGACGGGTGTTGCCCGAAGAGGCCGTTTTCCCCGAAGATATGATCGATCATATTACAAAATGGTAGCGCAACGCAGCCACAAGGACCTATCAAACAAGCGTCATGATGAGGGCTCAAAATGAGAGGATCTTGGTGGATTATGGTGGTGCTACTCAGCGCATTGGCGATTGCCACCATCTGGAATAGTGAGTTCGGCGGCCCTACAAAACGCTGGCACCTTTGCAAGGAATCCCTCGCTACCCAGATGTTTACCGGCGAATGTACCTTGCGTTTTGACGGCGAGATGCGCAGCTCTTAAAGTCTGACTCCCAGATATCAGGTGCCAACCATTTTAGGTGCCAACCATTTTAGGCGCCGACCATTTTAGGCACCGACCATATTAGGCACCGAAAAGGCGCTTCCATTGATCCGGGGTCAGATCACGAAGGTCTTTATTAAACTCGGCTCCGGCTTGCATTCCGCGCTGCACCGCTGGCCGGTTAATCATTGTTTGGCGCCACCGCTCAACGTTGGAATAATCCGCCAAATCAACATTCTGGCGCTCATGCGTGCGCGTCCACGGGAAAATGGCAATATCGGCAATCGAGTAATCATCAGCGACAAATTCACGCCCCTCAAGCCGGCGGTCCAACACACCATAAAGGCGGTTGGCCTCTTTAGAATACCGGTTGACGGCATACTCAATCTTATCTTTAGCGTAAAAATTGAAATGATGCGCCTGCCCCAGCATCGGGCCGAATCCGCCCATCTGCCACATCAGCCATTCCATAACGCTCTTGCGCGCCGCGCCGCCTTCCGGCAATAGCATTCCGGTTTTCTCAGCCAAATAAATCAGAATGGCCCCGGATTCAAAAACACCAATAGGCTGGCCGTCCGGCCCCTCGGAATCGATAATGGCCGGTATCCGGTTATTCGGACTGAATGCCAGAAATTCAGGCTTAAACTGATCGCCCTCGTTAATATTGATGCGGTGGATTTCATACTTCAACCCCATCTCTTCAAGCGCGATGGACACCTTATGCGCGTTTGGTGTTGGTGCTATATGCAGTTCAATCATTTATCTGGTCCTTTTGGTTGAAGTTGCCATTGCCGGACAAAATTGGCCGAATAAAATTGGCCGGATAAGATTTAACAGGCGGGCTTTGCGGATAGATTGGCCGGCAAGATAAAATATCTACATAAGTTTTTATAGTTTGATATATGTGGATGGACGCTTCCTTTCCCAAGGTCAATAGGGCGCACCCAAGAAATTCACCCTACGCATTTTGGCTAGGCTGTATGGAGATGATTTATGTTTTTTCGGCCGATGCACCACAAAACCGCAGGTCTCTCCTACAACCCGTTAAAGGCCATTGTTTCGCCGCGGCCCATTGGCTGGATTGCATCAAAGGGCGCTGACGGTAGCCATAATCTTGCGCCCTACAGCTTTTTCAACGCCATTTCGGAAGACCCGGCAATGGTGATGTTTTCGGTTATGGCGGTACAGCCGAACCACCGCAAAGATACGCTCCGCAATGTCGAGGAAACGGGTGAGTTTGTGGTGAATATCGTCAGCCAAATCCAGTTTGACGCAATGAATATTTCGTCGGGTGATTTTGCCTATGGTGACAATGAATTCGCCCGTGCCGGCCTGAAAATGGTGCCCAGCGAGACGGTTTCAGTGCCGCGGGCAAGCGACGTTCCGGCCGCACTTGAATGCACGCATTATAAAACGCTGCCCCTGCCAGCGAACGATGATGGCGTCAGCTATACAGTGGTGATCGGTTCTGTGACCGGCATTTATGTTGATGACCGGATCGTTGAAGATGGATTGGTGAAATATGACCGGTTTGTGCCGATTAGCCGTCTGGGATATCGCGATTATGGCCGCGTAACCGATGTTTTTCAGGCGAATCGGCCCTCTCAGGATTAAATCACCCGCCCGCGAATGCCAGTTTTACGGGACCTTAAACCCTAAGCCTAGCGCGTGGTGCAGCTGGACACCCGCGCATCGACATAGCCATTCAGATCAGACTTCTCAAATTCCAGCCACAAAACCCATTCTTCGGCTGGAACGACAACATCCATCGGCAATTTTCCGGTAACAATTTTTTGTCCGTTCAAAAATGCCATGCGAACAGTCACCGGCATTTTCGGATCAAAGCTGGGAGTATCACGCGCAGATTGTTTGCCTGCCGCCCCCTCAACAAATAGATTCATGCCGCTATCAAACAGCGTGAGTTTGGATTCCGGACCGCCATAAAGCGGCGTTGCAACGGCAATATTATGCGTTGACAGAACGCGGCAATTTGTTGGTCTTCCCAAGGTTTGAATGGCCTGAATAATCTGTGCCGGGTTAACCCCGCGGGCAATCTTTTTGGTCACCAGTGCCTTTAGCTCGGCATCATTATCCGCCGCCAGAATATTCACCTTATTCTCGGCCTGCGCCTGTGCTAATTCACGCTTCAATCCCTGAATTTCGGTACTAAGATCATTTATCTTCTGGTTATTTTCATAGAGCGCACGCTCAGCTTCGGCGCGTAAACTACCTGTTTCGGCGTGCCCCCACACCCAGCCAATCCACAAAACACCACCAACCAAACACACCCGCAATAACAGCGAGATATAGGTGCGCATTTCGCGCCGCCGGTATCTTTCCCGTGTTTCAAAAAAGTCCATTTTCACGCTCTGTAGACATACTATTCGGACCGGTATCTGCCTCCAAAATAAATAGATCACCCCCTATGAAAGGCAAGGTTTCGATCAAATCGGCAGCACCTTCGATGAGTGAACCGCTTGATGAAACCCCGGATGTTGAGGCAGACTGTTCGTATGACCGAGAAAACAAAAACACACAAGCCTAAAGCGGCAAAACACACCGGAAAATCAACTGACCCAGCACGGGCTTGGCAGCGAATGCTAAGCGGCCGCAGGCTGGATATTCTGAATCCATCACCGCTTGATATCGAAATAATCGACATTGCACACGGGCTGGCAAGGGTCAGTCGGTGGAATGGTCAAACCAAAGGCGTTTTTCCGATTTCAGTGGCCCAGCATTCTGTCATTGTGGAAAAGCTGGTGGCCCAAAATGCCCCAAAGCTGGACCGGAAATGGCGCCTTGCGGCCCTGCTGCATGACGCTCCGGAATATGTGATTGGCGATATGATTACCCCCTTCAAATATGCTCTTGGCGGTATTTACCGTGACATTGAGGCACGCTTAGAGGCCTCAATCCATATCCGTTTTGGCCTGCCAGCGGCGCTGCCTGACCATGTTGCACGTATTATCAAACGCGCTGACCGGATGGTGGCATGGCTGGAGGCGGTGCAACTGGCAGGATTTTCGGAAGCGGATGCGGCGAAGATTTTTCGGCGGCCCCGCGGAACTCCGGACAAGCTGAGGATTAAACCCGTTGGCCCCGAGCAGGCCGCCGAGATGTTCTTACGGCGATCCTCGGTTTTAGGAGGGCATAAAGGCTAAATTAGAAGAAAATGATAACAAAGATATAAAGCGCAAAGATTTTTGATGGCGGGTGCGAATTTAATTAACGCTAGTGACTGTCCGTGACAGATTTCCCTTTGCTTTGGACTTTTCCTTATCTTCGTGCGGACTGACAAATGCCTTTTGTTGTGGCACTACCATTTGGCTTGCATCCGCTTCGATGTGCACCGAGTTCAATAGGGAGCCTGCCCGCTGAATAAGACTGAGAGCATCATCGAGGACCGCGACAGCACGCCTCGCATTGACATCGTTCAGATCGCTGTTGTTCTCAAGAATATCCCATGTCAGCGCATTCAACTGATCATTGACCCGGACAAGTTTGGTTTTGCTGCGGTTTCTTAAATCACGGATTCTCTTGTTGCGATTCTGCGCCATCGAATCTCTCCAGTAAAATTACAATCTCTAATATAGCAAAATTAAATGTTTATCTCAAACACTGAGAATCAATAATCTGACCGGGACCCTGACCGGGTGATTTGAATCGGGGCATTACGGCGGTTTTTCTGCCTATATTTTCGGGCTTTGATCATCGCCTTGGACGTGCCAAGCGTCATGCAGTCCGGGCAGACACATGTACCGGCCAGATCAAAGTTGCCGCGCAAATTTGGCAACTCCATGCACCAGCAATGCTCTTTTCCCGGCGGCGCACCACAGTTGAATTTGGTGCCGCATTCATCACAAGTCAGCTTTTCCATCGCCCTTCCCCAATGCAAAATTGCAAGCATGCCCGAATCCTGTGGGAGCCTATAAAATCTTGCTTACGTTAACGCGGCTTGACAAGATTTTTCATCTTTGAGGGCGCGATGAATATTAGAAAACCGGGAAGCGAGCGAATTAGATATTGGCCCGAAAAAATATTGGCCCAAAAAATATACCATAGTAGGCAATCCATTGTTGCCTGTGCTAGAAGACTGGCGGCGCGAGCATGGTGGAATTGGTAGACACACAAGACTTAAAATCTTGAGATCGTATGATCGTGGGGGTTCGAGTCCCCCTGCTCGCAC
>JAACDV010000238.1 GCA_009936825.1 Bacteroidota bacterium
CAGTTGATGTTGGTTTGGTTTGGGTTTGTTTTGGTTCGTTTTGGTGGAAAAGTGCGAGGGAAGTCGAAAACAGCATGTCCTTTTTGTCCGCAATCAGCTGGTTTTTCGTCAATTTAGGCATGGCTTTCGTCAATCTTTTCTCGGCGGTGACCACTCCGTCGATGTGGCTTGACTGGTCCGACAATAAAGCGCTTGTCAGATTTATATATTACGGCGCATCCATCGAATTATTTTTTATCCTGCTCGTTTTGCTGTTTGCCTTGTTTATCGCTGCGCTTTTCAACCAGCGGTTTTTATGGGGCATCGTGCGGGTCAGCGAAGGCATTTCCAACACTGTCGGGCGGTTCTTTGCATGGGCCGGTCTAATCATGGTGATCCAGCAGGTGATCATCGTGTTTTTACAGCGAATTTTTGCGCGTCCCGACATTGTGATCGGTTTTGGCATCCCGATTGATTTCGGTGTCAGTTGGTATGCAGAAGAGCTAAAACTCTATAACGCGCTCGTGATTTGTATGTGCATTTCCTACACCTTTGTGCAGCGCGGCCATGTTCGCGATGATCTTTTTTATGCACAGGCATCCTTCCGCAAAAAGCGACTCATTGATATGGGCGGCGCGGTCTTTTTCATGATGCCGATGGCCGTGCTGATGTGGATGTATAGCTGGTTCTTTATGTGGCGCCATCTGGTGACGCCAAAAATGTCAGCCTCGGACAAGATTGAATTGTTGCTCCGCAAAGCGCGTGTCCTGAAATGGAATGTTGAGACCATCGGATTTTCCGCAAACGGGTTCACCGCCTATTTCATTTTCAAAGTTCTGATTGTGATTATGGTCGCCTTTATTTTCCTTCAGGCCATTGCTGTTTTTGCGCGCGCCTTTGCCGAATTGCGCGGCGGAGAGGCATCCGAAGGCAAGTATCTTGATCTGGATACTCCTGAAAATTCAGAGCCCCAAAAAATGGCCCTACAAGATCACCTGCAAGATCGAATGAGGCCCTAGATGTTTGGCATTGATGGCGTTCTTCTGGCGCTCATAATCACCTTTATCATCTTGTTTGGGGCCATCATGTCGGGCTTTCCGGTGGCTTTTGCCATTGGCGGGGCAGGGGTGCTGGCCTTTTTTGCTGTGGCGCTGCTGGATTCCGCGGGGTGGCTGACGCATACGCTGATCGATGCCTCGTCGCCTGAATATCGAGAGCTGATAGCCAGCGGCGTTTCGCGGTTGGATATATCGAAATTCACCTATCCGGATTTACCGCGTATCGTCCAGCCGCTGTTTCCCGAAGGATGGGAAAAGGCGGTCAATCGGACGCTATCGTTCATCGTCAACCGGATTAACGAGCGGGTGATTGCGGGCCAGTCAATTGAAACTTTGCTGGCCATTCTGATGTTTGTTCTTATGGGCATTACGTTGGAGAAATCCAATATCGACAATGATTTGCTCACCTCTATGGCGCGTGTTTTTGGCGGACTTCCGGGCGGGCTTGCTGTGTCTGTTGTTGTTGTCGGGGCGTTTCTTGCCGCCTCCACCGGCATTGTTGGTGCGACCGTTGTTACGATGGGGCTTTTGTCGCTACCAACGATGCTTCGCAACAGCTATTCGCCAAAGCTTGCCACCGGTGTGATTGCGGCTTCGGGAACCTTGGGACAGATTATCCCACCCTCGATTGTGATCATCATCTTGGGAACTTTGGCGGGGGATTTATATTCGACGGCGCAGGAAGAACGCGCCCGCTCGGTTGGGTGTAATGATGCCCTGACCTATCTTGGCGAGCCAGCGGTGGTGTCGGTCGGCACGTTATTTCAGGCGGCGTTGTTGCCCGGAATTATGTTGGCGTTTCTTTATGCCGGCTATGCGTTCTGCTATGCGGTTTTCAAACCGGATAGCGCCCCGTCGGTGCCGTCTGCGGGCGGGAGCGCGCATGACACGACGCAGCGCAACGTGCTGATTTTTGGTGCGGTGGTGCCAGCCCTTATCGCGGGTACGTTCTTGTTAATGCAGCAGGCAAATTTCATTGGCTCGCAGAATGTGACCGTTGATAGTTTCTCGGATATCGAGCTTTCGGCGTCGCTGCGCACCAATGTAGAGCCTCAATGTCAGGCCTCGATGATTGCGCTTCATGGCCAAGAAGCATGGGATCAGGCGGTTCTAGATGCTAAAATGATTGCCGAGCAGGGCGGGGTTGAGACCAGCCAGAAATTGAGCGAGGCTGAACTTACCGATTCGCTTGCGGTAAAGATGAAGGATGCGCCGCTAATCGGATTCGGCATTGCCGGATTTGCCCTTATCGCCGGCCTGTTGATGTCATTCGCCCGTGCCACATCAATGGGAATGGGCCAGCGTCCTTTTGCTGTCGGTGCGGTGGGGGTGGCGGCCTCGTTGCTGATTGACATCTTTATTGTTAATCCGCTGACCACCAGCGGTACAACCGCCATGCTTATGGCCATTCCGTGGCTGTTGATGTTTTACGGCATTCGGCCAGCGGTGATCCAGCTCTCAAAGATCGAATTACTACGCGTGGTGTTCCCGCCGCTGATACTGATTGTTGCGGTGTTGGGCTCGATCCTTGGCGGCATTACCAATCCAACGCCGGCAGCTGGTCTTGGCGCTGGCGGGGCTTTGATGTTGGCCGCGTTCCGCAAATTGAAGGATGATCAAAAATCCACGAAAATCATTTTGTATTCGGCCTTTGCTGTGGTGATTTGTGTGTTGATGGGGGTGAATTTTGATCTTCGGATCAACACCGAAGATGTCTCGGCTGAACGTTGGATTGCTTTTTTTCTGGCCTATGCGGCGTATATCTATGCGCTATTCGGCTTGTTTCTGGCGTTTTGGATTTTGTTCAAGGGGGGTGTCCTGCGCCCCGTGGTGCGCGAGAGTGCAAAAGTCACATCGATGGTCTTTACCATTTTGATTGGCTCGCAGGTTCTGAACCTTGTGGTCATTTCCTACGGCGGAGAGCATTACATCCAGCAATATCTGCGCAGCTTTGACAATGAGATTACGATCTTTTTGATTGTGATGCTGTTGCTGTTTGTTCTTGGCTTTGTGCTTGATTTTCTGGAGATTATCTACATCGTCGTTCCGATTGTCGGGCCAGTGATTTATGGGGGCACTTTTGATCCGGCGTGGGTAACGATCATGATTGCGATCAATCTGCAGACATCGTTCCTTACGCCGCCATTTGGATTTGCGCTGTTTTACCTTCGCGGCGTGGCGCCTAGAAGCGTGCTGACGCGCGACATTTATCGCGGCGTAATTCCGTTCGTTCTGATCCAGGCCGTTGGTTTGCTGATTCTATGGTTCTTCCCGGAAATTGTGACCATCGTTCCAGATTTGCTGGACGGCAATTAACCGGACTGAATTTGGACATCACACAAAAACCCCAGTAGTGTTGTGACCCAGTAGTGTTGTGGTCCAATCGTGTTGTGATGTTTTATTAACGAGAGTTTGAAAATGCAATTACCAGCTCCAAAGCTTGAACATTTTTGTGATATCAAAATTGACCTTAGCCCCGTTCATGAATTGGGGGACGGGCGCGGCGGTACACGCCGTATTATCCCGATAGTCGGGGGCGCGGTGTCCGGGCCGCGTTTGACTGGCCGGGTTCTCAATATTGGTGCTGACTGGCAAACCGTTTTCAAAGATGGTTTGGCGCAGCTTGATACACGATATGCACTGGAGAGTGATGATGGTGCGGTTATTGAAATCATTAACTTCGGTTTCAGGCATGGACCACAGGACGTAATGGCCGCTGTCGCCAGAGGTGAGGATGTAACTCCGGATCAATATTACATGCGAACGCATGCCCGTCTTGAAACAGGGGATAGCCGTTATGACTGGGTAAACCGGGCCTTGTTTGTCGGCACCGGGGCGCGCCTTAAATCACAAGTGGTGATTAGTCTTTTTCAAATTCTGTAAGGTAAAATTTGACTATATGTCTCACACGGGCGTCAGCTTTGCGCCTTTTCGATAAGAGATGCAGCATTGTTTACCGTTTCCATGGCGAACCCTGCAGCCGCTTTATAGTGCGCCATGAATGCGGATCGTTCAGCCTCGGAAATGACGTCATTTATGTCCTCAAAAACCCCGCCACAGCGTTCCTCAACAAGTGTCAGCAGGCCAAACGGTCCATCCTGTCGATTGCGAAGAACCACATTTCCAATAGGGCTGCAAAGCGCATCATCATAGGCTTTCAAGGCGTCGGGCGAAAGGCCATGCAGCACCAGCATTTTGCCAAGTATACGGGTATCAATAATCGCCTGACTGGCCCCGTTTGATCCGGTTGGATACATTGGATGCGCCGCATCGCCAAGCAAAGCCACACGGTTATCTATCCAGAAATCCAGCGGATCACGATCAATCATCGGATTTTCATAGACGGCGTCCGCATCATTGATCATGGCCGGTACATTAAGCCAGTCAAACTGATAGGCGTTAAAATGATGCACAAAATTTTTGGTCTCAACCGACCGAAACCAGCCACTTTTTTCCCAGCCATGTGCGGGGTCAACGACAACTTCGGCGATCCAGTTGGTTGCCGCCAGACCATCAGCGTCAACCCCTGAAATCGGATAAACTATCACCCGGTTTGTCTGGGTACCAAGCCCTAGAAAAGAAGAGCCGGTCCGAACCGGACGCATGCGGGTGGTGCCGCGCCACATAAGTGTTCCGCCCCAGTGGATTGGCGGTTGCGACGGGTGCATCTGGGCGCGAATTTTGGAATGAATACCGTCAGCGCCAATCAACAGGCTGGCGTGCTGACTGGTGATATTACCGCCGTCTGTTTCGATATGCACGGTAACGCTACTGTCATTGTTTGCATCATAACCAACGATGCGGTGCCCAAGTTTAACAGCCTCAACGCCAAGACGCTCAACCACTTTGCGGTATAGCAACATATGGAATTGACCGCGATGGGCGGCGTATTGAGGCCATTTATATCCAGCCTTCAGCCCCCGACTTTCACTGTAAATCTCAGC
>JAACDV010000239.1 GCA_009936825.1 Bacteroidota bacterium
GATGCTTTGGCGCTGATCGACGGTGTTGAAGTTGTATCCCTAGTCGGACGGCGTATCGAGCCAACACAGGAACTGGCAGCAAAATATGGTATCAGCCACGCCGCCACTGACCTTGCCGAGAGTCTGGCCATGCCGGAAATTGACGCGGTCATTCTGGCAACCCCAACCGGAATGCACGCGGCGCAAGGACTGGCCGCGATGGAGGCTGGAAAACATGTGATGATCGAAATTCCGATGGCCGACACGCTGGCCGATTCCAAGGCGCTGGTCGCCAAACAAAATGAGACCGGACTTGTCGCCATGGCCGGCCACGTCCGCCGCTTTAACCCGTCACACCAATATGTCCATAACCTGATCAAAGCTGGCGAGCTGTCGATTCAGCACATGGATGTACAGACTTATTTCTTCCGCCGCCAGAATATCAGCGCCGATGGCAGTGCGCGCAGTTGGACTGATCATCTTTTGTGGCATCATGCCTGCCACACAATTGATCTGTTCATGTATCAAACCGGCGAGATGATCACCGAAGTGCATGGCGTTCAAGGCCCGATTCACCCCGAATTGGGAATCGCCATGGATATGTCAATTATCATGAAAACCGCGAGTAGCAAAATCTGTACGCTGTCGCTGTCGTTCAATAATGACGGGCCGCTTGGCACTTTCTTCCGTTATATTTGCGATAACACCACTTATATCGCGCGTTATGACGATTTGTTTGACGGGCGCGAGACGCAGATTGATGTTAGCAAAGTTGATGTTTCAACCAACGGTATTGAGCTGATCGACCGCGAATTTATTGCCGCCATCCGTGAAGGGCGTGAACCAAATTCCAGCCTGGCGCAATGTCTGCCAGCGATGCAGGTGATGGATATTGTTGAAAAACAACTCACCTCCTAATCCCTTAGCCGAACATACCTTAACCGCGACCTGCCGAATATTTTGGAGAACCTCATGATCATTGATTGCCACGGGCATTACACCACCACCCCGCCGGGCGTTGCCGAATGGCGTGACGCCCAAAAATCAGCGCTGGAAAAAGATCCCGAACATATAAGCACCAAAGGCGTGATGAATGTCAGCGATGATGAAATTCGCGCCAGTATCAAAGACAACCAGCTTCGCGTTCAACAGGAGCGCGGCACCGATTTGACGGTGTTCTCGCCCCGGGCAAGCTGGATGGGGCATCATATCGGCAATGCGTCAACATCAAAAGCATGGAGCGAGCATTGCAATGATCTGATCCGCCGCGTGTGTGATCTGTTCCCGCAAAATTTTGTTCCCGTCTGCCAGTTACCGCAAAGTCCGCAAACGCCAATTGAGAGCAGCATTGCCGAATTGCGCCGCTGCGTTGAAGAAATGGGCTTTATTGGCTGTAATCTGAACCCTGATCCGTCAGGCGGATACTGGAAAGACCGGCCCCTTGGCGACCGCTATTGGTACCCGCTTTATGAGGTGATGTGTGACCTGGATGTGCCAGCGATGATCCATGTCAGCGGCGCATGTCATCCGGCGATGCACACCACCAGCTCGTTCTATCTTGGGGCGGACACCACCGCATTCGTGCATTTCATGATGTCGGATGTGTTTACCGATTTTCCGACCATCAAATTTATCATTCCGCATGGCGGCGGCGCGGTGCCGTATCATTGGGGACGCTTTCGCGGAATGGCGCAGGATATGGGCTTTGGTGATCTGAATGACCGCGTTCTGGGCAATATCTTTTTTGACACCTGCGTCTATCATCAAGAGGGCATTGATTTGCTGGTTGATGTTATCCCGACCGAAAATATTCTTTTTGCCTCGGAAATGATTGGCGCAGTGCGCGGTATTGACCCGCGGTCCGGGCATTATTACGACGACACAAAACGCTATATCGACGCCAGCACAAAACTGTCTGGCTCGCAAAAAACAATGATTTTTGAAGAGAATGCACGGCGCGTTTTCAGTCGCCTAGATGTTTGAGGCTGGAGCCTATGAGGTGGAGGGCTTGGCCAGCCCTACGGTTATTCCCGCCGCCAGAATGATGATCACGCCTGCCCATTGGGCGAAATTCAAAACCTCGCCTATAAACAGCATCGAGGTGATGACAGCAATCAGCGCCTCAGACAGCATCAAAATACCAACCAAGCCGGGCGACAAATACTGACTGACCCTGAAAATCAACAACACCGACGGCAGAAAAAGCACCGCGCTGAATAGAAATGTAATGGGGATCGCCTGTATCAGCGCATCAAAGGGAGGAAACGATAGATTGAGAAACACCGCGGCCATAGCAGCTAAAATCGACCCGATAACATATTGAACAAAGGTTATGTTTTTGAAATCAGCGTCTGGATAACGGCGTAAAATAACCGCACCAGCGCCCCAGAAAACCCCCGAAAGCAACCCTAAAAGATCAACAGCCTCAAAGCTGGCCTGCAACGGATTAAACTCCATAACAAGGCTACACCCGCAAAGCGCCAACGCAATCGCAATCCAGCGGCCCGCTCCCGCGCGTTCCCCCAAAAACAGGCGTCCCAAAATCGTTGACCATACCGGCGTCAGATAATAAAGCACCGTCGTTTTGGAAACCGAGGCAACCATCAACCCCAGCCCATAAAAGGTGAAGGCAGAGGCC
>JAACDV010000038.1 GCA_009936825.1 Bacteroidota bacterium
ATTTCCAGTTCCACAAACAACAGCATCGCCCCAATTTGGGCGCCAGCCTCACGCATTGACTGGCTGTGACGGGAGATTGAAGGATCAGTCGTGCTGGCCGCAAACAACAATTGTGCATGGCTTTGCGCCTTGCCAAGCGCCTCGAGAACCGCCTCATAATCCGAGATTAAACTGGCAAGATCATCCGCGCTTGCGCTGGCAATGTTACCGCGCCATGCAGCCTCAAGACGACCCGCCTCACGACGGCAAAAATCTAAATCTCTGATAATAGCCTGATCATCGATATCATTGTAAAGATCACTCAAATCCCATGTTGGACATTCATCCTGCATCTCGGAACTTGATATATGGGAGCCTGGCATAATGGTGCCTCGCTTGTCTTTGGTTACACGCCGCACATTGACGTCATAATAAATTTTCTCAGCCATGTTCCCGATATGGGGGTATTCACGCCTCGGTGCAAGCAGGTGCAGGCTTGGCAAAAAATGTTTTTCCGCCTCGACAATAATCCCGAAACACTTGGAACAGGTGAATATTGGGTTCCAATTGATTTGCTGAAAACAGCTTGCGCTTCAAATGAAACGGTTTTAAGCTTTTAAAGCTCAACACATGAAGGGGGAGAGCGTCGCAACGCAAATATTTTTTAAAAGCATTTTCAATCTGATCTGTTTTTTTCAATGTTTGGGTATGCGGCCACCGAAGGAGAAACCGCCCTGGAAACTCTCAGGTAACCGTACTTCTTTTATGTGAGCACTCTGGAAAGTGGCGCGGCAGCGCCCACCGACGGGGAAAACCAGTATGATGCCGCCTTCGGGTAATCCTGATAAAATTTAGGACGCCCGAGCCGAGCTGATACAGATTGTGAAGGTCGCCCTTCATAGTCATGGGAAATCTCTCAGGTTCGACGACAGATGGGGCATGACCGGCAACCGCCGGACATGAACTGTTACGTCGAATCAGGAGCTTCCTGTGGAAACAAATAAAACCTCTTCGGAGCCGATCCGCGAAACCGAGATCGGCGAAGCCCCAACCCGCCGAACCGCTCTCTATGATTTTCATGTTGAGCACGGCGCGCGCATGGTGCCGTTTGCCGGCTGGGACATGCCTGTCCAATATACCAATGGGATCAAAGCGGAACATCTGGCAACGCGTGACAAAGCAGGGCTGTTCGACGTTTCACACATGGCACAGGTTTGGCTTTCAGGAAGCGATGCCAATGCCTTTCTTGAACGTCTGACACCAACCGATGTCGGCGCAATCGCCGAAGGACGCGTCCGCTATTCGCTGTTTTTGAATGACGCGGGCGGCGTTCTGGATGATCTGATGATTGCCCGCCTTGATGGCATGTTGCACCTAGTCGTCAATGCCGGTCGCGCTGATCATGATATTGCGCATCTTCATGCCAATTTGTCAGGCGATGTATCACTGGAAGTACGCGATGATCGCGCGCTTTTGGCGCTTCAGGGGCCAGCCGCACCGGCTGTTCTGGAACGTCTTGGCATTGATCTTGGCGGCTTTCATTTTATGCAAATTGGGCATTTCTCTATTTCCGGCATTGCTTGCATCGTCACCCGGTCTGGTTATACCGGTGAGGATGGATTTGAAATTTCCATGGCAGCGACGGATGCCAATCAGCTGGCCAAAATTCTGGCGGATGATGATGCGGTTAACCTTGCCGGACTTGGCGCGCGAGATACGCTTCGCCTCGAAGCCGGACTGCCACTTTGGGGACATGAGCTGGATGAAAGCATCAATCCAGTGGCGGCCGGGCTGCGTTTTGCCCTGTCTAAGCGCCGACGTGAGGCCGCTGATTTCCCGGGTGCCATCAATATCATGAAAGACTGGGGTGACGGTGCGCCGCGCCTTCTTACCGGATTATTGCCGCAAGGCGGCCGCCCGGTTCGTGACGGCGCTGAGTTAGAGCTAGACGGCAAAAATGTCGGTCATATTACATCTGGCGGATTCTCGCCCAGCCTTGGGGTACCTGCTGCGCTTGGCTTTATTGATGCGGCACTGGCTGCCCCCGGAACTGAACTTACGGCGATTACGCGAGGACGCCAAAATCCGGTTTTAACCCCCGTTGTCACCGCGGCATTGCCGCTTGTGCCTCACCGATATGTGCGCGGCTGAATTAACACCAACAGAGCACACCAAGAGTTCACCACAAAAAGGAGATTTGAAATGTTGCGATACACAACAGACCATGAATGGATAGACGTTGATGGCGATATCGGCACAGTCGGCATCTCGCCGCACGCGATTGAGCAGCTCGGCGATATTGTTTTTGTTGAACTTCCCGACGCCGGAAGCGCCATTTCCAAAGGCGACTCGGTTGCCGTTTTTGAATCTGTCAAGGCCGCATCAGACATCTATAGCCCGGCCAACGGCGACGTTACCGAGATTAATTCAGCAATGTTGGATGATTTGACCTCAATCACACCGGACCGCGCCCGCGAGTGCTGGCTGTTCAAGATCAAGGTAGCCGACATCAGCGATCTGGATGAGTTGATGGATGAAGATGCCTACAACGCCATGATTGCCTAACGCTGTCCAGCAGAAATATGTCCGCCTAACATACGAATATGAATGGAGATTTATAATGTCACCGCTTGAAACATCCGCCAGCATTCCGGCTGCAGTATCCGCCGCCCCGTCAGACCGGCTGGGCGCATCGCCGCAAGCCCCGTTTTCCTCGCGTCACATTGGTCTGAACGACCATGACACGACAAGTATGTTAGCAACGCTAAAGCTGCCCAATCTTGAAGCGTTATTGGATGAGGTGATTCCCGGCGCCATCCGCCGCACCGACGAAATGTCAATCGGAGCCGCTTTGTCTGAAGCCGAAACTCTGGCCGAATTGCAAGCCATGGCCGACCGCAATCAGATTAAAACATCGCTGATCGGGATGGGATATTATGGATGCCATACACCGCCCGTCATTTTGCGTAATGTGTTGGAAAATCCTGCTTGGTACACCGCCTATACCCCCTATCAGCCGGAAATCTCGCAAGGGCGGCTTGAGGCTATTCTGAATTTCCAGACCATGGTGATGGAACTGACAGGAATGGACATCGCCAACGGATCGCTTTTGGATGAAGCCACCGCCGCGGCCGAAGGCATGGCGATGGCCTATCGTGCCCATCGTGGCAAGGCTACGATCTTTCGCGTTGATCCGGACACGCATCCGCAAACGATTACCATTTTGCAAACCCGCGCGGCGCCGATTGGTATCGAGCTGGAGATCAAGGCCCCGTCCGCGCCCTATGGCGAAGGCGTGTTTGGCGCGCTAATCAGCTATCCGGGAAGCACCGGGCAAGTGCGCGATATCCGCCCCGAAATTGAGGCAGTTCACGAAGCGGGGGGGATGGCTGTGGTGGCAACCGATCTTTTGGCGCTAACGCTGCTTGAGGCGCCGGGCAAGATGGGCGCTGATATGGTTCTAGGGTCGGCGCAACGTTTTGGCGTTCCCTTTGGATATGGCGGTCCGCATGCAGCTTTTTTTGCCACACGCACCCAGCATCAGCGCTCTATTCCCGGACGTCTGGTCGGGGTTAGTCAGGATAGCGGTGGGCGGACAGCCTATCGGTTAGCACTACAAACGCGCGAACAGCATATCCGCCGCGAAAAGGCGACATCAAACATCTGTACCGCGCAGGTTCTGCTTGCTGTGATGGCTGGATTTTATGGCTTGTGGCACGGTCCTGAAGGTCTGACACGCATTGCCCGACACGCTCATAAGATGGCCAGCCGATTTGCCGCCGCGATGCAGGCTGCGGGCCGCACCATTCGGCATGACATCTTTTTTGACACCGTCACCGTCGAGGCGGCTGATGACAGGGACGTGCTGGTTGCCGCCGCGCTGGATGAAGGCATTAATCTTCGCAAGCTGGACGGCGCAATTGCGGCCAGTTTTGATGAGACCAGCACCGATGACATGCTGCAACGGCTGATCGGCGCGCTTGGCGGAACGGGTGCGCTTGATGCACCTTCCGGTATTCCTGAATCAGTTCTGCGGGCTGATGGGTTCATGCGCCAGCCGGTTTTTCACAAGCACCGCACCGAAACCGAGATGATGCGTTATATGCGCAGCCTTGCCGACCGTGATCTGGCGCTTGATCGCTGCATGATACCGCTAGGCTCTTGCACAATGAAGCTGAACGCCACCGCCGAAATGATCCCCATCACCTGGCCCGGCTTTGCCAATATTCACCCCTATGCCCCCACCGGTCAGGCCGAAGGGTATAGTGAGATGATTACCCGATTGGAGGCAATGCTAGCCGACTGCACCGGTTATGCCGCGGTATCGGTTCAGCCAAACGCCGGATCGCAGGGTGAATTTGCCGGGCTGCTGGCAATTACCCGGTATCATTCATCGCGCGGGGAAGGTCATCGGAACATCTGTTTGATTCCCCAATCAGCTCATGGCACCAACCCTGCTTCGGCGGCGATGGCCGGACTAAAGGTCGTTGTCGTGAAATGCGATGATGGCGGCAACGTTGACCTTGAAGACCTGAAAGCCAAAACCGAGGCCAACCGCGATATGCTGGCAGCGATCATGGTTACCTACCCCTCAACGCATGGTGTGTTTGAAGAGGGTATTGCCGAGTTGTGTGACATTGTTCACGCGGCCGGTGGTCAGGTCTATGTTGACGGGGCCAATCTGAACGCGCTTGTCGGACATTGCGCGCCGCCGCAATTTGGCGCCGATGTCAGCCACCTCAATCTTCACAAGACGTTCTGCATTCCACATGGCGGCGGTGGGCCTGGCGTTGGACCAATTGGTGTTGCCGCACACCTAACGCCGTTCCTCCCCGGCTCCCCACTTGATGGCGAAGGTGCGGTTAGTGCTGCGCCGTTTGGTTCGGCCGGTATTTTGCCAATCACCTATGCCTACATCAGAATGATGGGAAATGACGGGCTGAAGACTGCAACGGCTTCCGCCATTCTGTCGGCAAACTATATTGCAGCGCGTCTGAGACCG
>JAACDV010000240.1 GCA_009936825.1 Bacteroidota bacterium
AACGGAAGAGGAGATTGGACTTACATCAGGATATATTGATATTGCAGGTTATCTCCAGACATTTGAAACTGGCTCAGGATTTTTGGTGCTTCCTGTGGTAGGTTATGTCCGTCCCGGCTTTAAATTAAAAATAAATACAGAAGAAGTCGCCGATGTTTTTGAGGTGCCCTTGAATTTTTTGATGAACCGGGAGAACCATAATATCAAACAGGATGTTTGGAATGGTCAGCTTCGGTCTTATTATTCCATGTCTCACGAGCAACATCATATTTGGGGCGTTACGGCGGGTATTCTTAGGAATTTAAGCGAAAGAGCTTTCGATGATTAGAATTATATTATTCAACCTGATACTATTTAGCCTTCCTTTTATCATGCTGTCATTATGGTTGTGGTGGTTTCGGCGTACCCGGCCTGACCAGGCTGAAATGAAGATCTGGGCTTATGCATCAGTTGCAGTTTTCGCCTTTATGCTTGCAGGGCTGTTATTTTTCAGGACTGTTTCTGATGCGCCGACGGGGAGCGTTTATGTGCCGCCAAATGTTGAAACTTGCGAACTAGTGCCAGGACATTTTGAGGCTCTCGACACATTTAATGAGCAGCCGCCAGAAACTTCAAAGGTCACACCTTAATTATGACGCCCCCCGTCACAGAATTTTCCAAAAACCTGTCTACTGACCTCTCAGGGGCTTTGTGGTTGCAAGCGCCTGATACGCAAAAAATTATGCAAACGCTCGGACATGACAATGTTAGGGTGGTGGGGGGATGTGTGCGCGATGCGTTGCGCGGCGTGCCTGTCACAGATATTGATATGGCAACCAATCATCTGCCTGACGCGGTTCGGGATAACTTGACGTCTGCCGGCTTTAAGGTAATCCCGACGGGCATTGAACACGGAACGGTGACAGTCGTTGCCACCGAACGCAACTTTGAAATCACGACATTGCGTGAGGACATCGAAACTGACGGACGGCATGCGAAAGTTCGCTTTGGTCAAGATTGGCAAGCTGATGCAGCGCGGCGGGATTTTACCGTTAATGCGCTTTATGCCGATAGTGATGGTGTGGTTTACGATCCGTTGGAAGCAGGTGGAACAAGTGGCCTTGTTGACCTTGAAGCGGGGATTGTCAGATTTATAGGCGACCCAGATACACGCATTGCAGAGGATTATTTGCGCGTTTTGCGCTTTTTCAGGTTTTCCGCTCAACTCCAACCTGACGCGCCGGATGAAAAGTCCTTGGAAGCATGTGCCCGCGCGGCAAATCAGAATGATGGCTTGTCGGCGCTTTCGGGGGAGCGACTAGCGCAGGAACTTTTCAAACTTCTTGCTCAAACTTCCGCGCCACAGGCGCTCGAACTGATGCAACAGGCGGGGCTGTTGCCTTTTGTTTTTCCTTTCACGCCTGCCGTGGATATTCAGATTATGCGTCTAGCCAATCTGATAGATATTCAAGAAACGCAGTTTTTTGAAGCAGATTATTTACTCCGGCTGGCGGCCTTGTGTCCTGATAGTGAAGCCGTGATTGACCAGCTCTCGGACAAATTACGGTTTTCAAAGAAGCAGACAAAACGTCTCAGAGGTGCGCTCGATACATCCTGCCACCCGGTATGTTATATGTCCGCGCGTGAAATGCGGCGGGCGCATTATGTTTCAGGCCGAGAGGCTTTTATTGATAGATGTTTTCTGATCTGGGCGATGGATAAAAAAACCAATAATGCTGTTCAGTGGCGAGCATTGATTGCTATGGCGACAAGTTGGGAAAAGCCTGACTTTCCTCTTACAGGTGACATGATGAAAACGGCAGGTGTTCCGGAGGGGCCGGAAATGGGGCGTGTTTCTGAAGAGGTCGAACGCTGGTGGATAGATAGTGATTTCACCGACGACACTTTTTCTATTATTGAACGTCTTAAAGCTGTCGTTCAGGCCACAATTTTATAAATCTACGGGGTTTTATAAACTCTTGATTTTAAGGCCAGCGAACTGCCGGTGGCATGGATGATAGAATGCTGTTTACATTCCCGCCGGTTTTAAGTCCGAAAGTCGTCCCACGATCATAGAGTAGATTAAATTCCACATAGCGCCCACGTTGCTCGAGTTGCGCCTCGCGATCCGCATCGTCATAGGGGGTGTCTTTTCGGCGCGCGATAATGTCAGGGTAAACATTCAAAAACGCGCGCCCGACATCTTGGGTGAAAGCAAAATCTTTATCCCAGTCGCCGGTATTTAAATGGTCGTAAAAGATGCCACCCGTTCCTCTGGTTTCATTGCGGTGGGGCAGAAAAAAATAAGAATCACATTTTTCCTTAAAATCCGAATAGTAAGCGGCGTCATGCGAATCGCATGCGGATTGATAGGCCTTATGAAAATCAACTGTGTCAGGGTGATCGGCATGGCGTTGATCTTTAAGCATGGGAGTTAAATCTCCACCGCCGCCAAACCAGCCTTTGGTTGTCACAACCATGCGGGTGTTCATATGGGCAGTGGGCGCATGC
>JAACDV010000241.1 GCA_009936825.1 Bacteroidota bacterium
AGCGATGACGGGCCTACCTATCAGCGACAACCAATTGTGTTTGCACTCCCAGACCATCAATCGACAGGGTCATGATATCGCCAGCCTTTAAGAACACCGGATTCGGCTTCATTCCCGAGCCGACACCTGCTGGCGTCCCGGTGCCAATGATATCTCCTGGATGCAAACTCATCAAATCAGACAAATGCGCGATGATCTGGCGAACGGTAAAAATCATGTCGGACGTATTGCCATTTTGCATGCGCTGGCCATTAATATCCAGCGTCATCTGCAACTTCTGTGGATCTGCAACCTCATCGCTAGTCACCAACCACGGGCCAATCGGGCCAAAACTATCGCAAGATTTACCCTTGGTCCATTGGCCGGTTAGCTTGGTCTGGTAAAAGCGTTCCGAGACGTCATTCACGATGCAAAATCCGGCGACATAATCCAGTGCTGATGCTTCATCAACATATTTGGCATGCCGTCCGATGACCACGCCAAGCTCTACCTCCCAGTCAGAATGGGTTGATCCGCGTGGCAGAACTACATCATCATCCGGCCCATTAATCGCCGAATTGGCCTTCATGAAAACAATGGGATGCTGGGGAATGGCGTTGCCAGTCTCACGCGCATGATCGTGATAATTCAGACCGATACAGATAAATTTCCCGACATTGCCAATACAAGGACCAAGGCGCGTTGCATCTGAAACCTCAGGCAGACCGGAAAGATCAAGACTGCGCAACCTTTCCAGTACGGCAGGGTCCAGCGTTTCGCCATCGATGTCGTTCACATGCTGCGACAAGTCGCGCAGGACACCAGCATCATCTATAATTCCCGGTCGTTCCTTTTTAGAGTCACCAAATCGAACGAGCTTCATAACAATTTTTCTCCTTAGACCGTCGCCGCGTGAACCACATCATCCCCGGTTATTTAGGGGACAAAAACTGAGGCGCAAGAGTAGCGGGCCTGCTATTCGGCTAGCGGCTATCACCTGCCGCAAGCCGGTTTTCAAACCACCGAACAGCCCCCGACACCAGCAGGATAACAACCAGATATTCCAGCACTAGAACAGTATAAATTTCCAGTGGGCGATATTCTGTTACCACCAATTCATTTGCGCGGCGGGTCAATTCTTCCATTCCAATAACCGAGACCAGTGATGACATTTTCAGCATATAAACAAGCTGATTGCCCAGCGCTGGTAGAATGCGCTTAATCGCTTGCGGCAGGATGACAAACCGCATTTTATCAACATAGGAAAGCGAGATCGAATGCGCTGCCTCATGCTGGCCCCGATCGATTGACTGAATTCCGGCCCGAAAAATTTCTGCCTGAAAGGCGCTATCCGAAATTGCCAATGCCAACACCCCGGCCCAGAACACCGAAATTGAGATATCGGCGACCTGCGGTAATCCGTAATAAACCCAAAGAATCAACACCAAAATCGGAACCGCGCGTACAAGTTCAACATAAACCCGGTTGATCCCCCGCGGCGGACGTTGGCGCGCCAGACCCGGCAGCGCAACAATCAATCCGACAATAATTGAAATCAGAATGGCCGTCACCGACAAGGCAAGGGTGTAATAAAGCCCGTCGATAAGAAATTTCAGATTGCGCTGACCTATCGGCGTAGTTGGGTTAACGACATACCAGCCCCAATTTCCCGAACACCCACCCAAAAAAAGAACCAGCGGCGCAAACATCCAAAAACCACGTGACATCATCCCCTCCTAATTCCGCAAAATCTGTCGCAGGAAAGTCTGGCAACGTTCGCTTTGAGGGTTTGAAAAAAACTGTTTTGGCGGAGCTTGTTCGACGATTCTTCCATGATCCATAAAAACCATCTGGTCAGCCACATGACTGGCGAAGCCCATCTCGTGAGTCACACAAATCATCGTCATTCCGGAACTGGCAAGCTCTTCAATCACCTCCAGAACTTCCGCTATCATCTCTGGATCCAGCGCTGAGGTCGGCTCGTCAAACAGCATGATTTTGGGCTGCATACAAAGCGCCCTAGCAATCGCCACACGCTGCTGCTGTCCACCTGAAAGCTGAGAGGGGTATTTATCAATCTGTTCGGGAATTTTCACGCGATTAAGATAATATTCGGCCAACTCACGCGCTTCACTGCGGGTCATGCCGCGCGCCCGAATTGGCCCCAAGGTCAGATTATCGAGAATTGAGAGATGCGGGAACAAATTGAATTGCTGAAAAACCATCCCGACATTATTACGAAGCACCTGGCGGGCCGCAGCGCTGTCATCAATCTCCACACCGTCAATTGAGATATTACCAGCATCATGAGTTTCCAGTCGATTAACGCAGCGGATCAGTGTGGATTTGCCAGACCCCGAAGGACCGCAAATAATGATTTTCTGACCAATTTCGATATCAAGCGAAACGTCCGCTAGCGCCTGAAAATCACCAAACAGCTTGTCCACATGGCGCAAGGAAATGAACCCCGCGGCATCAACCTTATCCGAACTGGAGGTCCCAGTTTGACTTGTTGGGGAGGATTTTTGTCTATCCACGCTCACAATTTGTCCTCAATCCGTTCTTGGTCCAGATGGCTGTTGTTAATCCAGATAGGCGTAAATGAACTAGTTAGCCTTTGCACCTGACGCGGGGGCACCTGACGCGGGGGAAATCGTCGACGAGGTTTATGTTAACAGCACCTCCATCATTAAAGCATCACCTATCTGAGTGCTGGTTCAAAAAGCCGCACAAAAAGGCGATATTCCCGCTGGAAAGCGTTTCTAATCTGTCGGATAATTTTATCAAGTTTCGAAAATATGAAAGAACTATAACCGAGGCGGTTGCGAAATGACGTGTTAGTAACCATCTCTCACCCATCGGAAATTTCAGATTAATTCATACCATTCACCACAGACACTTCACACTCACAGGAGACTCCTCATGAAATTCACAAAACTGGCCGCCGCTGCGGTTACAGTGATGATCAGCTCAATGCCAGCATTTGCAGCAGATACATTACAGACAATTCTTTCCGAAGGTGTTTTGAAAGTCGGCACAACTGGCGATTGGAACCCGATGACAATGAAAGATCCGGCAACCAACAGCTATACCGGTTATGACATTGACGTGATGGGCGAGCTTGCCAAAGACCTTGGCGTTGAGCTCGAATTCGTGCCAACCGACTGGAAAACACTGGTTAGCGGCGTTGTTTCAGGCAAATACCATCTGACGGGTTCTGCCTCAATCTCACCAGCCCGCGCCAAGGCAGCAGGCTATTCAAACAGCTATTTTTCGCTGGCTACCGTGCCGCTGACGCTAAAGAAGAATGCAGACAAGTTCAGTGACTGGGCCGATCTGGACAAGCCAGATGTGACCGTTGCTGCAACACTGGGCACAACACAGGAAAAGCAGGTCAAACAGTTCTTCCCGAATGCCAAATACAAGATTGTTGAAGCCCCAGCACGTGACTTCCAAGAAGTTCTGGCAGGCCGTGCAGATGCACATATCACATCCAACGTTGAGGCCTATAAGCTGGTAGCAAAATACCCGCAAATGATGGTTGTTCCTGTATCAGCGCCAAAAGCACCGACACCAATTGCTATGCTGTTGCCGCAAGGAGATCAGGTCTGGATCAATTATGTCAACACTTGGATCAAGCTGAAGACCGAGCGCGGTTTCTTTGACGATCTTGGCAGCAAGTGGCAGTTGTCAGAATAAATCAATTAGCCGCGTAACCTGCGGCATTGACCCCAAAATTCCAAAAAGGGCGGGAGCTAACTCCCGCCTTTTTTTTAGCACCGCTCTAGCATAACTTTAACACCATAGATTTAGCCAGAGATTTAGCCAGCTCCAATCCAAATTTAGGACCAACCGATGATTACCCTCTATAATGTTCCGGTCAGCAGCTATGGCAGCAAAATCCGCATTATCCTTCATCATAAAGGGATTGAGTGGACCGAAATTGCGCCACCTGATGGGTATGGCAGTACTGCCTATAAGGCGATTATTCCGGCGGGCACGGTTCCGGCGATTGATGATGATGGTCTGCTTCTGTCGGATTCCGAAGCCATCGCTGAATATCTGGACGAGACCTACCCTACCCCGTCGATGATGCCTGCATCCCCTTTGGCCAGAGCTAAAGCGCGTGAGATTTCACGCTTTCACGACACCCGGATTGAGCCGGTGCTGCGTTCATATTTCGGGCAAGTTGCCCCGGCCAGCCGCAATGCAGAAATAATCACGGGGAACGCCAAGCTGCTGCAAACACGTCTTGATGATCTGGCGATTATTGCGTCACCTGCACCCTTTATGTCGGGGGATACGCTTGGCATCGCCGATACAGGATTTAGTGCCAGCTTTGCTATTCTGGCGCTGCTTTGCGATATTTTGGATTTGCCGGTTCATCTGCCAGACGTGTTGGCTGATTATGAGGCAACGTTGATTAATCATCCTTCGGTAGCCGAGGAAAACCTTCGGTACCGCTCCGTTTTGGCTAGCTGGGCAAAGACAAAAATTGCCAGCTAGGTGGCAGGCGCGTTGTCCGACTAGATATCCGGCTATTTGCTTTTCATGCCCAACTATGCGCTAATCTGTCACAGTGCAGCTTTCGCTTGCGCCTAGACAATAGGTCTCCATTAGTTTGTTCAACAGAATTACCCCAGTCCCGGTGTCGCTTCAGGCAACTTTGTCGATGCTCGTCGCAATGCTTATGTTCACCACTATGGGCATTTGCATCCGGCTTGCTTCGCAAGAAGTTCACGTTCTGGAAATTGTATTTTTCCGGAATTTTCTGGCGCTTTTTATCATGGCACCCGTGTTGATACGCATGGGGCGTTCCAGCATCAAAATGAACCGGCCAAAACTGTATTTCGGGCGCGCCGCCATTAATTTCATCGGCATGATTACCGGTTTTACCGCGGTGACTTTAATTCCGCTTGCCGAGATGACCGCGCTGACCTTTACCGGACCAATTTTTGTGACTATCGGGGCGGCCTTATTTCTGGGTGAAAATATTCGCATGCGCCGGATTGCGGCTATTGGGTTTGGGCTGGTTGGGGCGCTGATCATTCTGCGACCCGGATTTGTTGAAATCTCAACGGGGGCGATGTTGGCATTGTGCAGTTCGCTGACGATTGCCGGAGCCAGTCTGTTCGTAAAGAAAATGACCGAGACTGAAAGCTCTTCGTCGATTGTTTTCTGGATGGTCCTGTTTCAAACACCGCTTGCCTTTATTCCCGTTATTTTCGTCTGGGAAATGCCAAGTGCCGAAACATGGGTCTATTTATGGGGGGTGGCGATTGCTGGAACGATGGCACATGTTCTGTTTACGCGCGCCTGTTCGATGGTTGAAATCACCAGTCTGCAGCCCTTCGAATTTACCAAGCTGCCCTTCGCCGTGGTGCTGGCATGGTTCGTATTTGGTGAATTGCCCGATATCTGGATTTGGATTGGCGGCATCATCATTTTCGCTTCAACCGCCTATATCACCCGCCGTGAGGCGATCGCCCGGCGTCTGGAACGCCCGCCCGGTAGCGGCAGCTCGGCAGCCTCGCTTTAACGAAAGTAGTTTAGACGCCCATAGATTTTAAACAACCTGCCAGTAAATTGGCATATCCGGGTCAAAAACCGTTACCATTCCTTCACCGGTGTCGCGCGGCGCTGGGACTGCCACCGGGGTCTGCCCCCGATTTAGCGTGATGGTTCCGGCATTCGGTTCACGCCGATAGAAACTAGCACCGTGGCGCGATACAAAGCCGTCAAGGCGATCAAGCGCATCCTCATTTTCAAAAATCTGGGCAAGACAGGCTAACGTATTCGGCGCTGTATAGATACCAGCACAGCCGCAATCTGAAAGCTTGGCAGGGTCGGTATGCGGCGCGCTATCGGTTCCAAGGAAGAAACTGGGATCCCCTGAAATAGCGGCATCCAGCAGCGCGCGCCGGTGGTTTTCGCGCTTGGCTACCGGAAGACAGTAATAGTGCGGGCGTATCCCCCCAGCCAGAATGTGGTTGCGGTTAATAAACAAATGATGCGTTGTCAGCGTTGCAGCAATTTTATCGCCGCCGTCACGAACATAGGCAACACCATCTGCTGTGGTGATATGCTCCATCACAACCCGAAGGTCTGGAATCCGGCGACGAAGCGGGTCCATCACCGTCTCGATAAACACCGCCTCACGGTCAAAAATATCAACATGCGGATCAGTAACCTCACCGTGAACACATAGCGGCAGGCCGCATTCAGCCATCGCTTCAAGAACATTGGTAACACGCTCAATGTCACGAACGCCCGACTGCGAATTGGTCGTTGCACCTGCTGGATACAGTTTTACCGCAGCAATCAGCCCGGCCGCCGCCGCCGCCACAACATCATCAGCATCGGTGGTTTCGGTAAGATATAGCGTCATCAACGGGGTAAAATCGTGGTCAGCCGGAAGGGCATCCATAATACGTTGGTGATAAGCTGCGGCATCCGCGCCGGTAACAACTGGCGGCACCAGATTTGGCATGATCAGCGCGCGTCCGAAATGTGCCGCGCTATCCGGTGCCACACGCGCCAGCATCGCCCCATCACGAAGATGAAGATGCCAATCATCGGGGCGCGTCAGGGTTAAGGTATTTACCATCGCATCAAAAACCTTTTATGGGCTCAATTCACCATCTCTGCTCTGGCTAGCATTATGATGATCTTGAGACAAGCAAACCAGTTTGACATTCAACCCTTAACATCGGCATCATTCCTTTGGTGAAAATTATTCCGACATTATGTAAGTTGCCAGTTAGGATACATTTCCGAAAAGCCCTGTCATAGGTATTTCCGAGAAGAAGAGGCCTTATTTTGGAGCGAACCCGCAACGAAAAACTCGTCTATGACTACCTTGATAGCGTGGGCAAACCTACCAGCGCCTATGTTATTCTGGATGCGCTGCGAGAGGACGGATTGCGCGCACCGCTGCAAGTTTACCGTGCGCTTGGCAAGTTGATTGATCAGGGGGCCGTTCACCGTATCGAGAGTTTGAATGCCTTTGTTGCCTGCAAACATCTTGAATGTGCCGATAACCGGGTGAGCATTTTCATGCTGTGTAATAGCTGCGAAGAGGTTGCCGAGACCGTCGATGCCGCAACCGCAAGCGCACTGGAAAAGCTGTGTGAGGCATGCAGGTTCAACGGCATGCGTCAAGTGATCGAAATTTCAGGCACCTGTCAGACGTGCCAGCAAAATATGCATTAGATTTGCCCCGTTATTTTGCCCCGTTATTTTGCTTCGGCATATATTTTCCCCGGTATGTAATTTAGTTAAACGTTCAGCAGAAGATATTCGCGCTCCCACGGGCTAATCACCTCCAGAAAGGCTTCGGCCTCACCGCGTTTAACTTCAATGAACAGCTTTACGAACGGCTCTCCCAGAATTTCATTCAGCGGGCTAGCACGTTCCAGCGCATCAAGGGCCATGTCCAGATTTCGCGGCAGCGTTGCAAGATCCTCACCACTATTTTTGCGGGGGCGGCTGGGTTGCCGCTGTTCTTCAAGGCCAAGCCAGATTGCCGCAAGGCTGGCAGCGATCGCCAGATAAGGGTTCGCATCAGCACCCGGAATACGGTTTTCAATCCGCCGATTAACCGGATCACCGAAAGGCACACGAAGCCCGACCGTCCGGTTATCCATCCCCCAATCCAGATTGGTTGGCGAATCCTCTCCCGAGGTTCGCCGCCGGTACGAATTTACGTAAGGCGCTAGCAAGGCCGTGGCCGCTGCCATATGGCGCTGCATTCCTGCGAGCGCATGATAAAAACGGTCACTTTCGCTTTTGTCATCATTGACGAAAATATTTTGACCGGTCTTTTTATCCCGCACCGACAAATGAAGATGCATTGAACTGCCGGGTTGGTCCTGCATGGGTTTCGCCATGAAAGTGGCGTGAACATTATGGTTGAGCGCGGTCTGGCGCAGCGTTCGCTTGAATAAAAATGTCTGGTCAGCAAGGTCCAGCGCATTGCCATGATTGAAGTTGATCTCCATCTGCGCTGCGCCAGCCTCGTGACTCAGCGTGTCGATATCAATCTTTTGCACATCACAATGATCGTAAATTTCTTCAAATAACGGATCGAACTCGTTAACCGCATCAATTCCATATGCTTGCCGTGCCTTTTCTGCACGGCCAGATTTGCCGGTGGGTGTGGCCAGTGGATTATTGGCATCAGCACTTTGCTCAACCAGAAAAAACTCCAGCTCGGGCGCGACAATCGGTTCAAGATCAACCCCGTCAAACAAGGTCAGAACGCGCTTTAGAACGGCGCGCGCGGTAAAAGGAACAATCTCACCATTCTGATCATAGGCATCATGAATAATCTGGGCGGTTGGCTCGGAATACCATGGCACCAACCGGCAGCTTTCCGGATCAGGGCGCAGGATCACATCGCGGCCAATTTCGTTCAAAACTTCACTATCCAGATAATCACCGGTGACCGATTGGCCAAAAACATATTCCGGAAGGCGCAGCCCCTCCCCTGATGCAGCAGAAATGAATTTATGAACCGGTAAAATTTTCCCGCGCGGAATTCCGGCGATGTCGCTGACCAGACATTCAACCTCGGTGATGGACTGATCTTCGAGCCATTTGATCATATCGTCATGGGTCATTTTATCGGTCATATAAAATCTCTGTATCCCTTTATTGCTCCGGCCACCTTATTGGCCAATGCCAAGATCTGCCGCAGTTGCGTCCAGCGCGCGGCGCGCAATGGCCACAGTTTCATCAATATCCCCTCTTGTGTAAGTAAGCGCCGGAGACAAAATCATCGCATCGCGAACAGCGCGCATCATCAGGCCGTGGTTGATAGCGTGATCACGGCACATCGCGCCCACCTTGCCAACATCTTCAAACATAATCGGGCCATCTTTACTGGCAACGAGTTCAATCGCGGCCAGCATGCCAAAGCATCGCACCTCACCAACGATTGGATGATCGGCAAGGCCAGCCAGTGCATCGGCAAAATAGGGTCCAGTATTCTCACGCACCGTCTCGATCATGCCTTCGCTTTCAATCAGATCAAGATTGGCAAGCGCGACCGCAGCCGCTACCGGATGCCCAGAATAGGTAAAGCCGTGATAAAACTCACCGCCATCAGAAATCAACCGATTGGCAACACGGTCACCAACCATCACCGCCGACATGGGCATATATCCCGACGTCAGCCCTTTTGCCAGCGTCATCATATCGGGCGACAAATCCATTGTCTGGCTGGCAAACCATTGGCCTGTCCGGCCAAATCCGGTGATTACCTCATCCGCAATAAACAGAATGTCATGCTTGCGGCAGATCGCCTGAATGTGGTCAACATAGCCTTCTGGTGGAATGATCACCCCACCCGCCCCTTGAACAGGCTCGGCAATAAAGGCGGCAATCCGGTCAGCCCCTATCTCGATAATGCGCTCATCAAGCCACGACGCCGAATGCGCCGCAAATTCCGCCTCATCGCGGTTGCCCTGATATAAAAAGCCGTAAGGCGGGCGGATATGGTCAAAATCCGGTTCACACGCAGCCTGATTATGCATTGCAGTCATTCCGCCCATACTGGCCGACATGATAGTGCTGCCGTGATAGCCATAATCGCGGCCAATAATGATACGCTTATCGGGCTGACCCTCCAGCGCCCAGAAATGCCGGACCATCCGGATAATAGTGTCGTTCGCCTCCGAGCCCGAATTGGCATAAAAAACATTATTCAGCCCGCCAGGTGTGATCTCAGCCAGTCTTTTCGATAAAGCCGCAACCGCCTGATTGCTGGTCTTGAAAAAATTATTGTAATAGGGAAGCGTGGTCATTTGCCGAGCGGCGGCATCAACCAGCTCTTTGCGCCCATACCCGACATTTACGCACCACAGACCAGCCATCCCGTCCAAGATACGGTTGCCGTCAGAATCATAAATATGATGCCCCTCAGCATGGGTAATGATGCGGGGGCCATGCTGCCTGATTTCAGCATAATCGGTGAACGGGGCCATGTGATGCGACGCATCAATGGCCTGCCAGTCGGCGGTAGAGAGATTCTCACCCGTAACACGCGCAGGAGGCCCCGTAACACGCGCAGGAGGCATAGACTCGAATGTGTTTTTAGTCATGGTGGCACCACTTTAGAATCTCGCGGCAAATTTTCCGCAAGCTGGCTTAATCCGGCAGATAGGTTGATTAGCCCAACGCGATCAGACTACCCTGTCTTACAGATTCGTGCAAATTAGGGGTAGCAAATTCGGGCAACTCGCCAGCATAGAGTCGAAACCTACAAGTTTGATCACCCATTCACCGCATAAAAGCAAAGCTACATGTCACCCCAGACCAGCATTTATGAGACAGAACTTCCCCAGCGCCCTCGCTATGGCGCGCTCCAAGCGCCCCTAGAGGTCGATGTTGCGATTATCGGCGGCGGCTTAACCGGCATTTCTGCTGCCCTGACATTGGCCGAGGCCGGATTTCAAACCGCTGTTCTGGAGGCCGGTCAACTAGGGGCTGGCGGTTCTGGACGCAATGGCGGGCATGTGTGTCAGGGGTGGCCCACCGATTTCATCAAGATACAACGCCAACTAACGCCGCAAGATGCCGACATTGCGTGGCAATCAGGAATGGCAGCGGTTGATCTGCTAAAGGACCGCGTCACCAAATATAATATTGATTGCGACCTGACTTTTGGCTATTTGCATGCCGCCCTGCATAAACGCCAGATGACTGAGTTGGACGAAATGCAGGATGAATGGGAGGCACGCGGATATGCGCACTTCACCCGTCTTGGAGATGCTGTAGCGTTGGGCCAACATATTGGTAGCACGGCCTATTATGGTGGACTTTATGATACCGGATGCGGCCAAATTCAACCGTTGAAATATCTGCACGGACTGGCACTGGCAGCGGTAGATGCAGGTGCTCAAATCTATGAAAACAGCCCGGTTGCCAGCCTTGAACGCGGTGCAAAAAAAACCCTGCAACTGGCCAATGGGCATCGTGTTCGGGCGCGCATCATCCTACTATGCGGCAACGCCTATCTTGACGATATAGCCCTTCCGCAGATGCGTCGCCGCCTAGCCGAGGTCACATCATCCGTGCTGGCCACCGCGCCCTTATCGCAAAATATGGTCGTGCAATTGTTGCCATCTGGAGCCGCTGTCGCTGACTGCAATGCGGCGCTGAATTATTACCGGATTGACGCTGACCGACGGATGATATTTGGCGGGCGTGCCAGCTATTCGAAGGTTGAGTTCGGCAATGTTCGCGCCGATCTGTCGCGCCGGATGACGGATGTTTTTCCGTTACTAGATGGCGCGGATATAGACCAGGTTTGGTCCGGGAAGATCGGTATTACGGTGAATAGGGTGCCGCATTTTGGCCGCACAGACGATGATGTTTATTTCGTTCAAGGGTTTTCCGGACATGGAGTTGCACTAACCGGTCAGGCCGGGTTTATGCTAGCAAAGGCGGTGATTGGCGATGCCACCCAGTTCGATGTGATGAGCAGCCTTTCGCACAAAATCTTTCCGGGTGGTCCGCTGCGTACCCCCGCGCTGGCACTGGCAATGACATGGTTTAAGCTTCGCGACCGTTTGAAACTTTAGACCTAGAAATCAAAGTCAAGATTGGGAAATCAAAGTCAAGATTGGGAAATCAAAGTCAAGATTGGGAAATCAAAGCCGGCCAACCGGTTGCGGTACAGCGCCGCGTTTCTTGGCGATGACTGCAATCCAGTTAAACACCATGCTGGCCGCGGCAATCGCCGTAATTTCGGCGTGATCATAAGCCGGTGCTACCTCAACTAAATCCATTCCCCCCAGATTTAATGGCTCCAGCCCGCGGACAAATTCCAGTCCCTGCCAGCTGGCTAACCCGCCAATAACCGGCGTTCCCGTTCCGGGCGCAAATGCCGGATCCAAACCATCAATGTCAAAAGACAAATAGACTGGCGCATCACCAGCACGCTCACGAATAATGTCCAAGGCTGTGTCAATTCCATTGCGATGCACCCATGGACTGCTCAGAATTTCAAAGCCACAATCGCTGTCATTATAGGTACGAAGGCCAAGCTGAGTCGACCTTGTAACGTCAATAATGCCTTCGTTCGCGGCACGCGCAAACATTGTTCCATGATCAAGGCGCACCCCATCATCGGGCCAAGTATCGCAATGCGCATCAAACTGAACCAAGGCGATAGGGCCGTGCTTCGCAGCATGCGCTTTTAACAACGGATAGGACACCGAATGATCCCCGCCCAACGTGCACATCATCGCGCCCGATGCCAGAATCTGATTTGCATGGGCCTCAATGGTATCAGGCACGCTTAAAGGGTGATGCGGATTGATAAAGCAATCCCCGTAATCAATCACCGATAACGTGTCGAACGGATCAAAGCCAAAGGGAAAATGTTTTAGCTCAGTCAACTGCACCGAACCCGCGCGAATTGCACGCGGACCAAGGCGGGTGCCGGGCCGGTACGTTACCGCATTATCATAGGGAATACCGCTGATGACGATATCATGCCCGCCGGATGCGGAACTGGCACCCCCCGGAACAGTAAGGTCCCTTGTATAACGACGGCGAGCAAAGCTGAGCGCCCCGGCATAGGTCATATCAGGCCATGTTCCCTTATCACCAGCGGCGCGAAACGCCTGATCTCCGATCTTTTGATCTTGGGTCATTTTATCACCTTTCCCTGTTTGAGGATGAAGTGGTGCGTGCTGAACGCGAGTAGAACAACAGGCCGGCAACAACGACGCAACTGGCAATCAGCGCAATCATAATTGTCGCCAATGCGTTGATTTCCGGCGTGACGCCAAGCCTGACTTTTGAGAAAATAACGATGGGCAAGGTTGAACTTCCCGGCCCACTGACAAAACTGGCAATCACTAGATCATCAAAACTCAGCGTGAACGCAAGAAGCCATGCCGCAATCACCGCCGGTGCAATGACCGGCAGCGTGATCGAGAAAAAGATAAAGGGCTGACGCGCACCAAGATCAGCCGCCGCTTCCTCCAACGCCATATCAAATTCACGAAGCCGCGATTGCACAACTACCGCCGCGAAACACATGCCAAAGGTCGAATGCGCAATGATAATTGTATCAAGGCCGCGCCCCGCAGGCCAACCAAACACACCCTCCATAGCGATAAACAACAACAGCAAGGATAGCCCCGTTACCACCTCTGGCATTACTAACGGCGTTGAGGCAAGGGCACTAAGAAGAAGGCGAAACCGGAAATTTCCAAACCGTACAAATGCCAGCGCGATTAAAACGCCAAAGACAGTTGAATAGGTTGCTGCATTGACCGCTATCCAGATGGATTTTCCCAGCGCATCCAGCACTTGCTCATTGCCCAAAAGCGCGCTGTACCAATGGGTTGAAAAGCCGCCCCATACCGAAACCAGACGGCTGGCATTAAAGCTGTAGATCACCATCACGGTAATCTGAATATAAAGCAGGCCAAAGCCAAGACATCCGAGGATCAGCGCCGGCCATGCAACCGCGCTTTTCATGCTGCATCCTCCTGATCAATTTCGAACTGGCTTCGCCGCCCGTCCTGATAACGGGCATAGATGATCGGCACTGCCAATAACGCCAATAACACCACCGCGACCGCCGATGCTACTGGCCAATCCCGGTTGCGAAAAAACTCCAGCCATACCGTCTTGCCAATCATCGCCTGCCCCGGTCCACCAAGAAGTGCCGGAATAACAAACTCCCCCACTGCCGGAATAAACACCAGCAGACAGCCAGCAATAATGCCCGGCATCGTCAGCGGCAGAATAATCGTCCGCAACACCGCAAAGCGCGACGCACCAAGGTCAACCGCCGCTTCAATCAAATCACCATCGAGGCGCACCATCACCGCATAAAGCGGCAAAATCATCAGCGGTAGGTAGGTCAGCACCATCCCCATATAGATGGAAAAATCGGTTTGCATCATCTGCAACGGCGCATCAATCACCCCTAAATGAAGCAGCATTGTATTGATGAAACCATTCGGGTTCAGTAACCCAATCAGCGCATAAATCCGCAGCAAGCTGGAGGTCCAAAACGGTAGCATCACAAGCACCAGCAGAATTATCCGGTGCAGAGGGTTAGAGCGCGCAATCCACCACGCCATGGGATAAGCAAAAACCAGACATATCAAGGTCGAAAAAAACGCCAATCTAAGACTGTTTCCGGCGGGCCAAAAATAATCTTCCCAATACGCAAATAGCAGCTTGTAATTTTCAAGATTGAAATTGGTAAAAAACCCGTCTTCACCAAAACCCCACAAAGGTGCAAATGGCGGAATACCGCGCCGTGCCGTGGTAAACGAAACCTCAAAAACTTCGATTAGCGGCAACCTGAAAAACACAATCAGCCAAGCCAGCGGCAACGCAATCACGATGCGCCGACCATGCGTCTGGATGATACTGGCTACCCCCTGCATGGACGCTAATCCTGTAACAAAACAACATCTGCCGGATCAAAGCTGGCAAATGCTGCTTCTTCCCATTCCAATGCGGTTTCTGCACCGCGTTGGTTGGGTTGGTGAATTTTCAATCGCAAACCATCGGGCCCAATCACCCGGTAGTTGGACGCCACGCCGGTAAAAGCCAGATCCTCAATCGTTACCGGCATTTCATTCAGCGCTCCGGTTGCCGCCCGGGTAAGCAGAATTTTCTCAGGCCGTATCGCCATACGCACGGTATCACCTGCGGCAAACCCGCCCGTATCAGCCGCGGTGATCGGCACCGCTGCAGCGATAGACAAAATGCCCTTGCCGACCTTACTGACCATGCCGTCGATAAAGGTAACGCTGCCCAAAAAATCGGCGATGAATTGATTTTGCGGGCGTTCATAAAGGATGCGTGGCGCATCAACCTGCACCAGTTTTCCGGCATCCATTACCCCGATCCGAGTAGCTAGCGTCATCGCCTCTTCCTGATCATGGGTCACCACAATAAAGGTTGTCTCGAGTCGTTCCTGAATATCAACAAGTTCAAACTGTGTGTCTTCGCGCAGCTTTTTATCAAGGGCGGCCAGTGGTTCATCAAGAAGAAGAAGCTTTGGCCGCCGAGCTAACGAGCGCGCCAAAGCAACGCGTTGACGCTGTCCGCCAGACAGTTGATGCGGCTTGCGAGATTCCATCCCGCCGATGCGCAAAAGCCGAAGCAGCTCGTCAACCCGCTCGGCAATTTCAGACTTTGGTAGTCCGGCACGGCGCAATCCATAGGCAATATTATTGGCCACCGTCATATGCGGAAACAGTGCGTAATTCTGAAACATAATATTGACGGGGCGGTCGGCCGCCGACACATGCGCCATGTCGCTACCATCAATTTCAATACTGCCGCTATCAACACTCTCGCATCCGGCTAGCATTCGCAGCAACGTCGTCTTACCACATCCAGATGCGCCCAGCAGGCAAAATAGCTCACCCTTATTTATATCCAGCGATAAATTATCGACAGCAACAACATCGCCAAAACGGCGGACTACATTTTTAATCCGGATAAAGGGTGCCATCTCCGCTTCACCTCAAAGAGGGGGCGCCACCGATCAACTCTGGCCCAAATGCCGGACCAAAATCAGATAGTGGCGCGCCCATGATTAGGTAGTCCGATTAACCACCCGATGTGAAACTCGACCAAATCCGGGTGACAGCACGATCAAGCGCAGCGTCATAAACCGGAGTGGTGAACAGATTGGCGCGCGCGGCCTCGGTCGGATAAATACCCGGATGTTCCAGAATTTCGGGATCGATATCCGCCTTCGCCGCCTCATTGCCGCTGGCATACCAGATATAGTTCACATTGTCCGCTGCCACATCTGCGCGGATCATGTAGTCGATAAATTTATAGGCGTTATCAACATTCTTTGCATCCGCGGGTATCGCCATCAGGTCCAACCACAGATTTGTACCTTCGTTTGGAATGTAATAGTCGATCACATGTCCGTTATCGGCTTCTTCGGCGCGCGCGGCGGCTTGAAAAGCATCACCTGACCACATAATCGCCGCACACAGATCACCATTTGCCATGTCATTAATCGACTGGCTGGAGTGAATATAGCGCAGATACGGTTGCACCGCGTTCAAAAGTTCACCGGCCGCTTCGAAATCTGCAACATCGGTAGAGGTACCGTTCCTGCCCAAATAGGCAATCACGTTCGGAAGCACATCGGTTGGCGCATCCAGAACGGCAATCCCGCAATCCTGAAGCTTTGCCGCATTTGCCGGATCAAGGATCAACGACCAACTGTCTGTTGGCGCATCATCACCAAGGCGCTCGGCAACCATCGCCTCATTAAACGCAATACCGGTGGTTCCCCACATATAAACAATACCGGCATTATCGGCCTCCATCTGGGCGTTGGCGATCTGCTGAACTTCTTCATCCTGATTGGCGTAATTGGCCAGGCGCGAAACATCCATATCCTGATACGCACCCGCCTCACGGCCACGCGCTAGAAAATCACCGGTTGGAACAACCAGATCATAGCCCGAAGATCCGGCCATCATTTTGGCTTCGAGAATCTCATTGGAATCATAAACATCATAAGTAACTTTAATACCCGTTTCGGCCTCAAAATTGGCGATCGTGTCCTCGGCAATATAATCCGACCAGTTATAGATATTCAGTGTTTCTTGCTGCTGCGTTGCCAAAAAAAACGCGCCAGCCCCTACGGCGATTACCGCCGCTGGAATCAATAGTTTTTTCATGCTCTTTCCCCCTATGCGTGATTAGCCGTCGTCAAGTCTGTTGGTTTACGCTAAGCCCTTTTTAGTAGAAATACCATAAATCCGCCGTCACCTAAAAAACAAGTGATTTGCCTCAAACAGGCCAACCTATGCCCCCGTCTATAACCAGCCCCCATCTATAACCAGCCAAGATCGATTTGTTTTTCAAACGCGACTGCTGCATTGCGCATCAGCATCGATACCGTCACCGGCCCTACGCCGCCCGGTACCGGGGTTGTCCAACTGGCAACCGTAGCCACCGCCATGGTATCTGCATCACCGACAATCCGGCTTTTGCCTTCGACATCAACAATCTGATTAATCCCGATATCGATCACGGCGGCGCCCGGTTTACCCATATCAGCGGTTAAAAGACCGGGAAGGCCCACCGCAACCAGAACCGCATCAGCGCGTCTGGTATGCGCCGCCACCGAGCGCGTCATGTGATGGCAAACAGTCACAGTCGCCCCCTCAGCCATCAACATAAAGGCGGCTGGCTTGCCGACAATCTCGGAATGCCCGACAACAACAACTGCCATACCCTTTATGGCCATGCCTGTGGCGCGAATCATTTCAACCGAAGCCGCCGCCGTACAGGGTGCCAGCGCCATCTGATTATAGACAATATTACCGATGGAGGCAGGATTCATGCCTTCGACATCCTTAAGCGGGTGAATTGCCGATTGCAGCGAGCGCACGTTAATGTGATCAGGAACTGGACGCTGCAGGATAACGCCCAGCACGTCGGGATCATCATTCATCTCGACAAGCCGACGTTTACATTCATCTTGGGTCAGATCAGCTGGCCAATGCTGTTTGTCAAACGGCAGCCCGACTGACTTGGCCGCGCGCTCCTGTCCTCTGATATAGACTGCCACCTCTTCAACATCACCAATGCCTACAGAGACCAAATTGCCAACCTTGCGGCGCTTTGCGAGCTGTTCGACCTTGGCTTTCACCGCCTCTAAAACACGCTGACGGATTTCCGCGCCGTATAGCAAACGCGGATCACGAACCTGCAACATCATCCTTCCCCCAATGGCAATCTTTTGAACGTTTGCGAGTATAGGCTTCGTAATCAGCCAACACCATCGCATTCCTCATCTGATGGCGATCCGAGGGGTTGGCCTACTGGCACCTTTACACCATTCAGGTAAGGGTCTATAACCCGTGCGGTTTGCGGGGATTTATCGGGGGATATTTCGGTAGCGTTGCAGATCGGATTCAACACCAAACAAAAGGAAGTTTTTATGCTCACCTCAGCCCTTTTACCGATCAGCCTTGGCATTATTGGCCTGATCGCGGCCTTGATGGTCTTTGCACGCATTTTGCAAACACCAGCAGGCGAAGGCAGGGTTCGCGAAATCGCTGATGAGATTCATCTCGGCGCCATGGTTTTCATGGCCAGCGAATATAAGCGTCTCGCTGTATTTTGTGTGATCTGTATCATTGCCCTATATGTGGGTCTTGGTGCTGACACAGCTATCGCCTTTACTCTTGGCGCGGTGTGTTCAGGTACTGCCGGTTACATTGGCATGTATGCAGCAACCAAAGCTAACGTCAGAACAGCTGTTGCTGCGAATACCAAAGGCGCATCAGCAGCGCTGAATGTGGCCTTCTTCGGCGGCTCTATCATGGGCTTGACTGTTGCCTCTATGGGTCTGCTTGGAATTGGTGTTCTGTATCATTTCATGGGCGGAACCGCGCATGGCATTGAAGCCATCGAGGGTTTTGCGATGGGCGGATCATCCGTTGCGCTATTTAGCCGTGTTGGTGGTGGTATCTTTACCAAATCAGCCGATGTAGGCGCGGATCTCGTTGGTAAGGTTGAGGCAGGCATTCCAGAAGATGACCCCCGCAACCCAGCCGTTATTGCCGATAATGTTGGCGATAATGTTGGTGATGTTGCCGGAATGGGATCGGATATTTTCGAATCTTATTGTGGTGCGATGATTGCCTCGATTGCGCTGGCAGCTTCGATGTCTCTTGAGAATATTACCCGGTTAGGCGGAGATCAGAGCGCGTTGCAGTTTATGCCGTTGGCACTGTCTTCGCTTGGTCTGATCTGCTCGCTCTTGGGTATTTTTGCGGTGAAACTTTTCTCCAGCAGGAGTGCTGATGTCGCGCTTCGCTTTGGTACCATTGGATCTTCGGTCCTGTTTATCGTTGCGGCTTATTTCCTTGTTCAACAGATGGGTGCGGCAAGCGGTGTTTGGTTTGCTGTTCTGGTTGGCGCCATTGGCGGCATCGTTGTCGGCCTTGTTACTGAGTATTACACCGGCGGAGCACCCGTTCGTAAAATTGCGAAGGATGGTGAAACTGGTCCGGCTACAGTGATGATTTCGGGCCTAGCAACAGGCATGCAATCCGTTGCCATTCCGGTTCTGACCATTGCCGCGATTATCTATTTCGCAAACGCAGCCGCCGGTCTTTACGGTGTTGGTCTTGCAGCGGTTGGTATGCTGGCTACAGTTGGTATTACCATGGCGATTGACGCCTATGGCCCTGTTGCTGACAATGCTGGCGGTATAGCTGAAATGGCCGAGATGGGAGAAGAAACTCGCGCCATCACAGACTCGCTTGACGAAGTTGGCAATACTACAGCGGCCATTGGTAAAGGCTTTGCGATCAGTGCAGCGGCACTAGCTGCACTAGCGCTGATCAGTGCCTACATTGCCAAGGTCAGCAACGGTGATCCGACTTTCATTATGGCCATCAATGATCCGATGGTTCTGTGTGGAATGTTCATCGGCGGCATCTTCCCGTTCCTTGTCAGTGCGATGACAATGACAGCGGTTGGTGATGCTGCGTTTGAAATGATCGTCGAAGTTCGTCGTCAATTCCGTGAAATCCCGGGCCTTCTTGAAGGTAAAGCAAAACCAGATACAGCCCGCTGTGTTGATATTGCAACACGCGCAGCTCTTCGTAAGATGATTATGCCGGGTTCAATGGCGGTTCTTGCGCCTGTCGTTATCGGCTTTGGCCTTGGTCCTAAGGCGCTTGGCGGAATGCTGGCCGGCGCGCTGATCTGTTGTGTCATGATGGCGCTGATGATGGCGAATGCTGGTGGTGCATGGGACAATGCCAAGAAATATGTCGAAAAAGGCAATCTTGGCGGTAAAGGCTCCGATGTGCATAAAGCAGCTGTTGTCGGCGATACCGTTGGCGACCCGCTGAAAGATACGTCAGGCCCATCAATGAACATCTTGATCAATGTAATGGCTATCGTCAGCTTGGTGATTGCACCTTTGTTGATCTGACGTCTGAGAGCATCAGATACCACTAGGGAGTGGTGTCGAAATTGCTTAGCCTAAAAAAACAAAACCGGCCCTTCTGGGGCCGGTTTTTTTATCCGGGTATGTTTATATATAAGTACTCTCTTAGACTTGAGACCCATCACCATAATACAGCATCACCGTGTGTTTAGCCTCGGCAAAGAACAACCAGCGTTCCACAAAAACACCAGCAATGTGTGCCAGCACCGCAGCGCCAAGGCCAATGATCGAGGTCGGGGCAACAATGATCAGCAGAACCGGAAGCAGCCCGCCAAGCCCAACAGCGATGGCCCGCAGCTTATCCGCATGACGGCGCGCAACAACAAAGCCCATTTCATGTTGAAGATAATTTTCCGACGTATGCGGCGGCATCAACGGGCGAACCTTGCCAATATCATAAAGGCCGGTTGCCGATTCAATGCTGGCGTTGCTGGACGCAGTTCCGGCCAATCGCCACCATGCAACCTTTACCCCCCATGCCGAAATCAGCAGCACAATACCAGCCTGAGCCAGCGCTGGAGATACCGTCTGGCCAAGTGCGACAATAACCGCCAGTACAGCCAGCAAACCGCCAGCAGCGGCAAACATCAGATAACAGATCGGGGTTAGCGGATGATGCCAGCGCGCCACTGTTTTCAAAGAGGCATAAATCATGGCGGTGGCATAAACGGTAGCGTAAATTAGCACCAGCAACGCCAAATTTGCCCAGATTGGCACCGGCCGCGCAAAATACCCTGCAGCGAACCAGCCAGCCAGTCCGGCCATCACCAAACCCGCCAGCACACCTTCGCGCGAAAGCCAACTGGAACGCCATTGACTGAGGGCGCGCCACGCGCGTTCAGGATGCCCGAGATGAAAGGTAGAGCTGATCAGACCGGCGCCTATCGGGACCAGCGTGAATATGCCAACAACCGCAATTTGGAACGCCGACATCAGCGGCACCAATCCCAGTACTATCCAGCCTGCAAGGCCAAGACCAAGCCCGGAGATGGATGTAAAAAAGATAATTGACCAAGCAGGTCGCATCGTTCTGTTCCCGTTTTTGTTGTGTGCTAGCCAAGCTTATCCAGCGAGCTATCAATCCATTTCCAGAACCCTGTCGGGGTTTCAGCTTCGGCCATCGCCACCAGCGACATCGGCGCATCTTCGGCGTCGCGCCGGGGGCGGGGTGGC
>JAACDV010000242.1 GCA_009936825.1 Bacteroidota bacterium
TTGATTGCGGTTATTTCAAATGGCACAGCGGTTCTGGGTCTTGGCGATATAGGCGCGGCAGCGTCCAAGCCAGTGATGGAGGGCAAGGCCGTCCTGTTCAAGAAATTTGCCGATATTGACGGGCTGGATCTTGAGGTTGATACCCGCGATACCGACAAATTCATCGAAGCTGTGGCGCTTTTAGCCCCGACTTTTGGCGGTATCAACCTTGAAGATATAAAGTCTCCCGAATGTTTCATCATCGAACAACAACTTCGCGAGCGACTGGATATTCCAGTTTTTCACGATGACCAGCACGGCACCGCAATTATCGCAGCCGCCGGAATGATCAATGCACTGCATCTAACAGGGCGTGACTTAAAAACCGTGAAAATTGTTTCCAACGGGGCCGGGGCCGCATCTATTGCTTGTGTTGAACTGATTAAAAGCATGGGTGTGCCGCACGAAAATGTAACGCTGGTTGATCGTGTCGGAGTGATTTATCAAGGGCGCGAAGACTCGATGAATCAGTGGAAATCTGCGCATGCGATCCGTACCGATGCCCGCACACTGGCCGATGCCATAAAGGGGGCCGATATATTTCTTGGTCTGTCGGTCGCCGGTGCGCTTAGCTCGTCGATGGTTGAATCAATGGCAGACCGCCCGATTATTTTCGCGATGGCCAATCCAGTTCCTGAAATTATGCCCGAAGAAGCCAAGGCCGTGCGCCCCGATGCAATCATTGCAACCGGTCGGTCTGACTATCCCAATCAGGTGAATAATGTTCTAGGATTTCCCTATATTTTCCGCGGAGCCCTTGATGTACGGGCCAGCAAAATTAACGAGGAAATGAAAATCGCTGCCGCTGAAGCCATTGCCATGCTGGCGCGCGAAGATGTTCCTGATTCGGTTGCTGATGCCTATGGCGGGCAGACGCTTCAATATGGTGAGGATTATATCATTCCGGCACCGTTTGATCCGCGGCTTATCTCAGCGGTTTCATCAGCCGTGGCAAAAGCTGCGATGAAAAGTGGTGTCGCCCGCAAACCAATTGATGATCTTGACGCCTATCGGCGTGAGTTATCGGCGCGCCTCGATCCTACCGCATCAACCCTGCAAGTTATTTTTGACCGGATCAGCGCCAACCGCAAACGTGTGGTATTCGCCGAAGGAGAGGAAGAGCGCGTCATTCGCGCCGCGCTGGCCTTCCGCAATGCCGGTTTTGGTGATCCGATCCTTGTCGGGCGTGAGCACCGGGTCCGCGAGACTATTGAGCGCCTGGGGTTAGACGGGGCCGAGAATCTGCCTGTTATCAATGCCAAAGTTTCAGACCATAATGAGCAATATATCGATTTTCTTTATGAGCGTCTGCAACGCAAAGGAGCGCTTCGGCGTGACTGTCAGCGGATGGTGAATCTGGACCGTAATGTCTTTGGCGCCTGCATGGTTCTAAAGGGACATGCCGATGCGATGGTCACCGGCGTGACGCGGTCCTTTCAGCCAAGCTTTGAGCATGTGACCCGGGCAATTTCACCGCAAGAAGGCAAGGATTTCGTAGCCACTTCGATGATTGTTTCCAGAGGGCGCACCGTGTTTATCGGCGATGTATCGGTGCATGAACGCCCGAATGGTGAGCAGATTGCCGATATTGCCGAGGCAATTGCCGCCAAAGCACGCCAGATGGGCCACACGCCGCGTGTTGCCATTCTGTCCTTTACCAATTTCGGTAATCCCGATTCCGAGATTACCTTCGAAGCCCGCCGCGCCGTAGAGATTTTGGACGAACGCAAACCGAAATTTGAATATGACGGCGAAATGTCTGTTGATGTCGCCCTTGATTATGACCTAATGAAGCAGCGTTACCCGTTCTGCCGTCTGTCAGGTCCGGCCAATATTTTGGTAATGCCCGGGCTGCATTCTGCGAATATATCTTTCAAGCTGATTCAGAATTTGACCGAAGGGTTGGTTATCGGGCCAATCATTCTGGGGGCCGAAAAACCATTCCAGATTGTACAGATGGGCGCCTCGGTCAATGATTTGGTGCAGGCAGCGGCTTTTGCGGCCTATGAAGCCCTGCGTTAAGAAACAATATTCTGCGCTGGAAATAGGTAGTTTTAGACGCCAGCTTTATCTACCAGATCGGCAATCGAATTGTTGGGGCGTGCACCGATGTGCGAAATCACTTCACCCGCAGCGATACTGGCGATGGTTCCGGAATCTCTGAGCGAACGACCATTTGTCCGGCCATAAAGATACCCGGCAGCAAAAAGATCACCCGCCCCCGTCGTATCAACAACGTCGCCAAGCGGGCGGGCGGGAATTTCATGCCGGTCATCACCGCTGCCAACAAAGGCACCATTTGGTCCACGGGTAACCACCGCCTCGTCAACCTCGACGCACAGGCGTGTAATTGCGACCTCAACCGTGCTGTCACAAAGGCTGGCAGCCTCATCCTCGTTCGCGAACAGAATATCGACATGATCCCGGGTAAATCGGCTTAGCTCTTCACGATGCCGTTCGGCGCACCACGGATCCGACAAGGATAAAGAGATACGTGCGCCGTGCTGGCGCGCCAGCTGTACCGCACGATCAAAAATCGCCGGGCCCTGCGGCGCATCATACAGATACCCTTCAAGGTAAATAATTTCGGCCATGGCGGCATCTTCTTCGCGAATATCGCTGGGTTGAAATTCAATACACGCCCCAAGATAAGTATTCATCGAGCGGGTCGCATCGGGCGTCACCAAAATGATGGATGATGCGGTTGGCGCCCCTTCATTCTGCGGCTCAGCGGAAAAATGCACTCCGGCATCGCGAATTTCACGGATAAAGGAATGGCCAAGCGTGTCATCATGAACCCGCCCGGCAAAACCGGCGCTGCCGCCAAGCATCACAATACCAACCGCCGTATTTGCCGCTGACCCGCCTGAAATCTCGCGTTGATCAGAAATGGCGGAATACAGCATCGCCGACCGATCAGCATCAACAAGGTTCATCATCCCCTTGCCGATTTCCTGATCAAAAAGAAACTGGTCCTCACATCGCGCAAACACATCAACGATGGCATTACCGACGGTCAGAACATTTGTTTTCTTACCCATTACTCTTCACATTTTAATAACTTCAAACCCGCGGACGCTAGTCAAGTTGAACCTGAACTACAAGCCTAAATAAGCCGAAACGGGTAAATAACTAACATTTGTAAAACGAGCGTTTGCGCTGCCGGTACCTGCTGGTTTATGGTGCCGCCGACCATTGGTGTCCTTTTCCTTTTTTGTGGCTCAATCATGCAACATCCAGTTCTCATCCCGGTTCTAGCCGTTACGTTGTTGGCGCTGGGAGCTTGTGAGCATTCTACGCCAAACATCAGTGGCACGCCGGCATCACCGCCGGATACGACTTTGAATTCAATAATCAGCGAGGTTGTGTCTGAGTTTTCGGTTGCAGATATAAAAACTGCTGAAACGGACAAAGATGATGGAACCATTACAGATACTAGGGCTGACATAGATAGGGGGGCCAACGCAGATACGGGCACAGAATCCGATACAGCAACGGATACGGCCACAAAGAAAGCAACGGATACGGCCACAGAGACGAACATAACCGCACCTATTCAGCCAACACCCCAGCCCACCGAAACCGCTAATGATAAAGCTAATGATAAA
>JAACDV010000243.1 GCA_009936825.1 Bacteroidota bacterium
AACGCTCGCGTGCGGCGTTTGTGTAGTGGTAAGACCTTAGCCTTCCAAGCTAAAGACGCGGGTTCGATTCCCGCACGCCGCTCCATTTTTCCAAGACTCCCCAATTCTCTAAGACTACCCAATTCTCTAAGACTCTCTAAGCCTCGCCAATTCTCTATACTCAGGACCCGGGTGTCAAAAGCCGCTATTCAGCTATTGCGAAGTTGCTAGCTCTTTGCTCTTCTTGGATATTGATGAAAACGGCATCAGACCGGTTATTGGTCAGGTCTATGATCCTTGGAGACACAAAATGGGTTTGGTTCCGGTAAATAGTGACATCCCGTTCAACGTCACGCGGTTAAGCCATGTTGTGCTGACTAGCCGTGATTTAGAGGCGACACGCTATTTCTACGAAACCGGACTGGGGCTGGAAGTAACGGAACATTCGCGTGACCATCTGTGCCTTCGCGCGATAGAGGAGTGCAGTCACCATTCCCTGATGTTTGAAAAAGTCGATACCGAGGGAGACGGGGCCGCGCGCGCCATTGGGTACCGGATGTATTGTGATGATGACCTTCGGCGTGCTTTTGACTGGTTTAGCGCACGCGGCACACCTGCCGAATTTGTTGACCGGCCTTTTCAGGGAACGACATTGAGAGTAGTTGACGCCGTTGGCGTGCCGGTCGAATTCTGTGCCACAATGGACCAGTCAGAAAACCGGATGCGTCATTTTCATAGCCATGCTGGCGGCAGGCTGGTGTTTCTCGATCATGTGCAAATCGTAACGCATGATGTGCAGTCGGCCTATAACTGGTATTCCGAAATTGGCTTTCGCCTGACCGAATATACCGCAACCGATGGAAGTGACGAGTTGTGGGGAGTTTGGCTAAAACGCAAAAATAACACACAGGATGTTGTCTTTTCAAACGGCGCCGGACCCCGCCTTCACCATTTTGCTTTTCATACGCCAGAAATTGCCAATGTAATCCACGGCGCTGACGTCATGGCATCACTGGGGCTGGCCGGAACGATGGACCGCCCACCAGCACGTCACGGTATTGGCAATGCGTTTTTTGCCTATTACCGTGATCCTGACGGTCACCGTGTTGAAACATTTACCAGTCATTACAATGTTATAGATGTTGATCACCAGCCAACGCGATGGGATTTATCGGATACGCGTCGCTCACAAATCTGGGGATTTCCAGCTCCGAAAAAATGGTTTTATGAAGCAACAGACTTTGAAGGTATAAGGGTGAGCCCACCGGTTTTGGATGCACCACCAGTAACTCTGGAAGATTTTTTGGCAAAAATGTGAGGGTGCTGTGAAACTTGGAACACGAATTTTTGAAGGGTGTGAGGAGGCCGTCATCCTTGGCTCTGACGCTCGTGCGCGAAGGCTTGGTGATGTAACCGAGGCCGCTGGCCTTGGCCGCATTGAAGCGATGCTGGATCTGGTCTGTGCCGCTGACCGCAATCCTGATCTGCTGGCGCGCCTCGATTGTAATCATGGTGCGGGGTTTGCGCTGGATGATATAGACTGGGCGCCGCCGATGCCAAACCCGTCAATGGCGCTGAATGTGGCTTTCAACAACAAGGAGTTGATGAAAAAAGCCCATGTTGATCCAGGTGTTCCTAATTTTTTTCTAAAGCCACCCTCGTGCCTGATTGGTCATGGCAAAGATATTGTCGTTGATCCCGAATGGGGGGCTGTTATTCCGGAACCCGAAATATGCGCGGTCATTGGGTCGCGCGCCAAACATATCAGCGAAGATGAGGCGTTGGATCACGTTTTTGGCTTTATGATCCACAATGACGTGACCAGCCACGGGTTGAAGTTTATGAAGGATTCGATTGCCGTTACCTATGATGCGGATATGGCGCGGCCCGAATTTTATGGGTGGCGTGACCTGCATGGCGAAAACGACACCGACGCCTATTATGTCTATCATACGCGCTCTAAAGGCACCGATACATTCGGTCCGATGGGGCCTTGGATTACCACTATGGATGAGATTGGTGATCCGAATGACATGCACGTCACCGGCCGTTTGAATGGCGAGATTTTCACGCAGGACCATACCGGAAATTATCGTTTTACTGTGCAGAAATGCATTGCCGAAGCCAGTAGTTATTTTACCCTGCGCCCCGGGGATTTGCTGTCTTTTGGAACAACTGGAAAAGGCAATGAAAAATTTCCGCGCGGGCATAAATCTGTTCTTCTAGGGGAAGTTCAGGGCAGCATTTCCATTGAAATAGACCCTCTTGGCAGGCTGGAAAGCGGTATTAAGCATCAAAAAGGCGGCGCGTGAATGGTAAGGTCGATCTATTCGAGCAAGGTTGCCCAGCATAAAAACCCGGTGCCAAATGCGGCCCTGCATCGCGGCATTCTGGTAACTTCGGCGATTTTCGGCAAGGATCCGGAAACAGGCCACTATCCGGCCAGCGCAGCGCAGCAGATAGCAATGGCTTTTAGTCAGTTAGAAGCGGTTTTGGAGGAAGCAGGCACAGCTCCGCAGGATGTGGTTAAGCTCGATCTCTATTTTACCAATAAAGGTGACCGCGAACTGGCCAACGAACATTGGCGGCGTATCTGGCCTGACGCAGCGCATCGCCCCGCACGCCATGCTCATGAAGCTATATTGCCCGAAGGCTGTGCCTTTCAGATTGTTGCAATGGCCGTGAGCGACCCCGCCCCGTAACCCCCATCTTTTTTTCTTGGGCGTAGATGTGTAGATTTTTGCAATATTGTCAATTCTGATATTCGATGTTAGCGTTTTGCCAAGTTTCGTAAGTCGTCGATTTTCCAAAGAAAGGTCATCATGGGATCAATTCTCACCGAGATTATTACCGGACCATCTGCGTGGCGGGCGTCTGATTTTAAGACGGATGATTCATGGATGCGCCCCCTGTCCGAGGCACATATTCTGGAAATTGAAAATGCTCTGGCTGACTTGAAATTACGAGGGTTAGGCTTTCCCAATTTCGGTAAGTCCGATTTCAAATTGCCTACATTATCTGCCGTTCTTAAAGACTATATGAGCGAACTTGAAACCGACACGGGATTCATTCTGGTGCGCGGTATTCCCGTTGACCGATACGATGATGATGATGTCAACAGCATCTATTGGGGGCTTGGGCTGCATATGGGCAAACCCGTCCGCCAAAACCCACAAGGTGATCTTATCGGACGGGTGATGAATGTCGGCGATCTAGATGACCGGCAAACCCGCGTATATGAGACAAATGCCTATCTGCCGTATCATACCGACCCAACCGATGTTGTCGGATTACTGTGTATTCGTAAGGCAAAAACGGGGGGCACAAGTAGCCTTGTTAGTACCGCTTCACTTTATAATGAGATTTTGATACATCATCCTGAATATCTTTCCTGCCTCTACCGACCAATGTTTTACCCGCATCTTGGTGGCGACAAACCGGGGATATCGCCTATCTTTAGCTATCATAAAGGGCAATTATCCTGCCGGTACCTGCGCCAATATCTGGAACTGGGGCATGATATGATGAACGCGCCCCTATCCGCCATAGAGTTGGAAGCCTTTGATCTGATTGACGCAATCGTTCACGACGAAAGCATGCGAATTGACATGATGATGGAACCGGGCGATCTGCAATTAGTGAATAATTATGCTGTTATGCATTCACGAACCAGCTTTGAAGATTTCGATGATCTTGAGCTTCGTCGAAAGAAACTCCGCCTTTGGCTCCGCACTCCCGGAGCGCGCGAGCTTGCCTATGATTTTCCGGGCCGTGACGGATTTCCTGATCCTGAGTAAACTGATGCCAAGGTCGTTATTTTTTATTAAAGCTATTAGGCAGCGGGCACATTCATGAATGCACATCCAGTAGTGATTGCAGGGGGCGGTATTGGCGGATTGGTCATGGCGTTGACCCTCCACCAGATCGGCGTTCCTTGTCAGGTCTATGAATCGGTAAAGGAAATGCAGCCTTTGGGGGTGGGTATTAATCTGCAACCAAATGCCGTTCGTGAGTTGATTGAGCTTGGCATAGATGTAACGGATCTTGAC
>JAACDV010000039.1 GCA_009936825.1 Bacteroidota bacterium
TGTTTTTCTTCAGATATTGGTGTTTTTCTTCAGATATTGGTGTTTTTCTTCAGATAGTGGTGTTTTTCTTCAGATAGTGGTGTTTGCCTCAGATAGTGGGATAGGGGTCGGATGAATGTAGTGGGCGATAGCGGCCTAATACGCAGCAGCAGCAGCCGAGATAGGCTGTTGATCGTTCAGCCCTTAGTTGGGATTGGCGATATGGTATGGCACAAGCCATGGATTGATTATCTTGCCGCCACCAATGATGTTATTCTCGCCGCCAAGCCAACGGCGCGCTCAAAAGCTGTCTTTGAAGGCACGCCAGGCATTGTTGACTGGATTGATATTGAGCGCTCGCTTCGCGGGCGGCGCGGGGTGCATGATGGCTTTTTTGGCCTGCTTCGTCTGGCTCGGGCATTTCGTAAATCGGGGGCTGATCGCGCGCTGATCCTGCATCACAGTAGCCGCTATACGCTGGCCGCACGAATAGCCGGAATTTCCCGGCGCTGGGGATATGGCATTGGCAGTAGCCGTCGCTGGCTAAATGCTGGGTGTTTTGTTGCCAGTGACGCGCGGTTTCAACACCCCACGAAAAAGTTAGCCGAATTTGCCCATCTGAATGGATTTGGCATTGATGCACCGGTTTGGAAAATGCAGGCATCAAAACCGGGCCGGGCTCATGCCGAAGCATTTTTTAAGGCCCATAAAATCGCCGGACACAATAATCAAAACAAGTCCATGGGCAGGCCGATGGTGGTGATGGGCATTGGCGCGATGGATATTGAACGCCGCTGGCCGCCTGCCCAGTTCGTACAGCTTGCCGCGATGTTGGCGCGGGAATGGCCTGATCTGGCAATAGTGGTGATGGGCGGCCCGGCTGAGGCACAGATCATTGACACTATCATGGCCGATCCAGCAGCACCCGACGGTCTTATCGCCAATACTGATGATCTTGATCCGGCGATTGAAATCCTGTCACAAGCCGCATTATATGTTGGTAATGATACCAGTTTGCTGAATATTGCGGCGGCCTGTCAGCGGCCGGCTATCGGTCTTTTTGCGCAATCGCCACCATTAGACTATAATCCCAACATTCTGGCAGTGTCTCTGCCAAGCGGCAAATTTGGCATACCTCGCGGGATCGAGACTATTTCGCCTGAGCAAGCCTTCTCGGCGGTGAACATTATCTTGCAGCAGCAGCGCCGTACATCAGCCTGATTCGGAGACCTGATACATCCTGTGACCCCATCAAATCCAGAACAAAAAGCGCCGATTAAGGGTAATAGCCGTATGATCATGCTGCGCATCTGGCGTGGTTGGGTGCTGCCTTATCGTGGCCGGTTGATCGCTGCATTGTTGTTGATGGCGGTGGTGGCGGCGACGGCGTCGGCCTATCCCTTGCTGACCCGCTATATTTTTAATGCGCTGGCTGATGGGCGGGCGGGCGAAGTTATCTGGTTGGCCCCGCCAGCGATTATCATTTTGGCGTTGATCAAGGGCGGCGCGTTATTTGCCCAGACAGTGTTGGTGAATGCGCTGGCTTTGCGGGTAACGACCGATCTTCAGAAAGACATGGCAAAAACCCTGATCCATGCTGATTTGGCCGTGCTAACGCGTGAGCCTGCCGGGGCGTTCATGTCACGGATCATGAATGACCTTAATCTGGTGCGTGAGGCGGCGGTGCGCCTGGCCAATAATCTGGTGCGTGATCTGTTAACGGTCATTGTGCTGATCGGGGCGATGCTGTGGCTGGATTGGCTGATGGCGGTGATCGTTTTGGCGGTCTATCCGGCGGCTATGCAGCCGATTGTGCGGATTGGCGCGCGCCAACGCAAAGCGTCGGGCAATCTTCAGGAGCATATGGAAGGCGTGACCTCGCTTTTGGCCGAAACTTTGCAAGGTGCGCGAATGGTCAAGGCCTATCAGCTAGAAAGCAGTGAGACCTTGCGAACCAAAACAGCCTTCGACGGATTGTATAGCCGTCTGGTCAGGCTGCTGACCGGGCGCGCTAAAATTGATCCTATTTTAGAGGTTGTTGGCGGGTTGGCGGTTGGCGGCGTGGTTGCCCTTGCCGGATGGCGGGTGTCAAACGGAATGCTTCAGGTTGGCGATGTTGTGGCTTTTATTACCACGCTGATCCTGCTGGTCCAGCCGATTCGCGGAATTGGGACGCTGAATGCAGTTACCCAAGAGGCCCTTGCTGCCGCCGAGCGTGTTCTGGGTCTGCTTGATCAACCGCAACGCGTTGCTAATGCTCCTGCAGCAAAGGATATGGGCAGGGCACGCGGCGACATAATTTTTGATAAGGTCGCGTTTTCCTACTCGGATACGGATGCCTATACCGATGCAGATATCAATACGGGCTCACTTCCTGCTCTTAACGATGTTAGTTTTTCGGCAAAGGCAGGCGAGATGGTGGCGTTTGTTGGTCCAAGCGGTGCGGGTAAAAGTACAATCATCAATCTGCTGCCGCGTTTTTTTGACTGCAGCAGCGGCATGATTAGCATCGATGGCACCGATATCAGCAAGGCCAGCATTGAATCGCTGCGCCGGAATGTGGCGTTGGTCAGTCAGGATGCAATTTTGTTCGATGACAGCATTGCTGCCAATATCGCTTTTGGACGGCCAAATGCCAACCGCGCCGAGATTGAGGCGGCGGCAAAGGCTGCGGCAGCCGATGAATTTATCACCGCGCTTGACGGCGGCTATGACGCCCCCGTTGGGGCGATGGGCAACCGGTTGTCGGGCGGCCAGCGGCAACGTATTTCGATTGCGCGGGCGATGTTGAAAGATGCGCCGATCCTGCTTCTCGATGAGGCAACCGCTGCATTGGACGCCGAATCCGAACAACAGGTGCAGGCCGCGCTGGCCCGCCTTCAACAGGGGCGCACGACGCTGGTTGTGGCGCACCGCCTATCAACTATTCGCGATGCAGATCAAATTCTGGTGATGGAGGGCGGCACTATTGTTGAGCGCGGAACGCATGATCAACTCCACCCCGGCGACGGTCTATATGCCCGGCTGTGCCGCTTGCAATCGCTGGATTTGGAATAGAGGCCCAGACCGGGGTTGGGGTTATTCGCGGTGTAGAATGCTGTCAACCAGGCGCACCGCCCATCCTTTGGCTTGAAAATTGCGCGTGACTTCCTGTGGGTCGTAAACATTATCGACCCAGTCAAAAAAATCCATTCCGGCATCTTCATAAGGCTCATAGGCAGTAAAGAACGCATCCAGCAGGCCGGTTTTGGCCTGCTTCACATGGCCATATTTCCATGCCAGTTGGGCGGATGCCTCGCGAACCGGCTTTTTCTCGACAATCAGCAGATATAAGGCCGACATAAGACCGGCGCGATCCGCCCCCGATTTGCAATGCATCAGCGCCGGTAGGGTGACATCGGCAAACAGATATCGCGCCGCATGCAGCATTGCCTTATCAGGCGCAGCGCGTGACCTGGCGGTAAAATCAAGCAATGTGATCCCGGCCTTGGCGCAGGCCTCAGCCTCTAACTGCCAGCCGCCATCATCACGCGGTCCGCGAAGGTTGATGATGGTACGAAATCCGTCAGCTCCAGCAGCTTTGATACGCGATGGCGACGGCTGGTTTGATCGCCACATGCCGGGGGCCAATTCATGCTTGTTATGCCACCAGATACGCAGAAAACCGTGATCCTTAAAAATCAGGTCAACCCAATCGCGCAACCCGCGACGCTGTCCGACTGGGGCGCGAAAACTCATCCTCCAGCTACCGTCATTCCATCAATGCGAAGCGACGGTGCTGCGGTGCTGCGGCGCATATCAATATCATCGGCCCGGGTGATTGCCATGAACATATCTTTCAAATTACCGGCAATGGTGGCCTCGGCAACGGGGTGGGTGATTTTACCGCCGCTGATCCAAAACCCGGCAGCCCCCCGGCTGTAATCGCCAGTAATCATATCGACCGAACTGCCCATCATTTCGGTGACCAGAAATCCCTCATCGACATCGCCGATCAGATCATCATAGGCGATGTTGCCGTTTTCCAGATAGAAATTGCTGGATCCGGGGGAGGTCGCGCTGCCCATGCCGCGCCCCGCCTGTCCGTTTGGCGAAAGCCCCAGCTTGGTTGCTGATGCGATGTCCAAGAACCAGCTTTGCAGAACGCCATCCTCGACCATGTTGCGGCGAGATACTGCAAGGCCCTCGCCGTCAAATAATCTGGATCCCATGCCGCGCGGACGCAGCGGGTCATCGACAAAGGTCAGGCCGGGGCTGGTAATTGCGGCGTCCATCCGGTCTTTCAAAAAACTGGTACCCCGCGCAATGGCCGCCCCATTTATGCCGCCCGCCAAAGTTCCCACAATCGATCCGGAAACCCGGTTGTGATAGATGACGGGGAACTGGCCGGTAGGTGGTTTGCGGGGCCCAAGGCGCGCCAAAGTGCGCTCGGCAGCGCTAGCTCCAACCTGCTGGGCAGGGTCTAGATCCTCTCCGAAAACGGCGGCGGTATAGTCATAGTCGCGTTCCATCGCACCGTCTTTTTCGGCGATAACAACGGCTGAGATACCTTGGGATGAACGCTGATACTCGGCCGAGAAACCGTTACTGGTGGCGATCAGGAAATGCGCTACACCATGGCTTGCCGAACCTCCTTCAGAATTAGTAATACCGGTTTTGTCCAGCGCGGCAGCCTCGGCGGTAGTAGCGCTTTCTGTCAGCGCTTCAATGCTGGGCACCAGCGGGTCAAAAATTTCAACCTGCGGAATTTCTTTGGCAATTTCATCAGCGCTGGCAAGCCGAACATAGGGGTCTTCCGGGGCAACACGGGCCATCGCAACAGCGCGTTCTGCCAGAGTGCGAATATTCTGGCTGTCAAGCTGGCTGGTAGAAACCGACGCATTTTGTTTGCCGACAAACACGCGAAGACCAGCATTAACATCTTCTGATCGTTCGCTGGATTCAACCTTGCCAAGGCGCACCGAAACTGAGGTGCCCTCGCTTCGAGCCAACGCGGCATCAGCCCCATCAGCGCCAGCGGTACGCGCTGCATCCAGAAGTTCGGCGATCAGGTTTTGGTCAACGTTGCTCATAATGATAATCCAACTATAAAGTGCCCGGCATTAAGTGACCGGTGTTCAAAAGCCCGGTGTTCAA
>JAACDV010000004.1 GCA_009936825.1 Bacteroidota bacterium
ATCCTAACGGGCATCCTAACGGACCGTGATTTCTGATCTCAAAATTATCCCAAAAATCTGCAGTTGCCTTTGGAGCAGGTTGCAGGCAATGCTGTTTCTGCTCAGAAACGGTATTTTTTGATCTGGTGTTCTGGCAGGCTAGCCTGAAACAAATTTTGAGGATGCAAAATGGCTTGGATTAACACGATTTCCTATGATGAAGCCGACGGCCAGTTGAAGATGTTGTATGACCGTGTGAAGGGCCCGGACAATAATGTTGACAACATCATGATGATGCATTCCTTGCGTCCGCATTCCATGGAAGCCCACATGTCGATGTATAAATTCGTGCTGCATCACACTGGCAACAGCATTGCGAAATGGTTTCTTGAGACGTTGGGTGTCTGGGTCAGCCGGTTGAATGATTGTGACTATTGCGTGGAGCATCATTTTGCCGGACTACAACGGTTGCTGGCAGATGACGCGAAATCAGCAGGCATTCGAAAGGCGGTTGAGGCGCGCAATATCGACGCCGCCCCGCTGGATGATGCCCAGATAATCGCGATGGAATATGCGCGTCAGCTCACCCGTGATCCGGGTGGAATTGACGAGGCTATCATCCACCGTCTTCGTGATGCCGGATATACCGATGGTGAAATTCTGGAAATCAATCAGGTCACTGCTTATTTCAACTATGCCAATCGCACAGTTCTGGGCCTTGGTTGTTCCACCAGTGGCGATATTTTGGGGCTGTCTCCGAATAAATCTGATGATCCCGATGACTGGAGTCACAGCTAGGTCGGTTACTTAGGCTTTTGGTGTCTCGCGAAGACGAAACGCAACGATCAGTCCGCCTAGCGCCGCAATCAGCACTAGAATAAAGGCAATCCGGTAGTCTGATGCCTGATAGACCGGTGCGCCTTTTTTCAGGTCACCAGCCCATAAAATATCCAGTGCCAGCCCGACCAGCGGCTGTAAAACCGCGCCCGAAGCCACCGTCATCGAATTTACAATTCCGGTTGCGGCCCCTGCCTTATGCACCGGCATCACATCACGCACCAGCGCAAAGCAGGTGACCATTGATCCGCCAGAAAGGCCAATGGCAATTAAAATGGGAACGACGGTCCCAAGCGGCAGACCCGGAGCAAAAATCAGCAGCGTAAGCATGGCGCACAGCGCAATGGCGCCGCTGATCACGATTGGTTTACTTCGGCCGATTTTCCCCGACAGCCAGCCGCAGAAGGGCGCGGAGATGGCCCAGCCCAACAATAATAATGACATCAGAAATGCCGCGTCCGGTCGTGCCAGATCATAGGCTTTCATCAGATAGGGCGTTCCCCACAACCCGCCCAAAACCAGCATCGGGCCTGACAGGGTGGCGGCGACAAAGGACATTTTCCAGACATCGCTATCGGTGGATGCGGCGCGAAGCGAGGCCCAAAGTGCCGACCATTTTTCGGCGCGTTCCCGTTTTTTGACGTCGTTCGTGATCTGCCCTTCCGGCGTTTCGGGGGCGTTTCGGACAAACAGGAAAATCATCACAGCAAGGCCAAATCCGGCCCAGCCAAGCGTAGAGAGACTGCTTCGCCACCCAAAGGATTCGATGAAATAGGCCAACGGGGCTTGGGCCACCATCCCGCTGCCCATTGCGGTAAACATCGACAGGCCGGTAAGGAAGGCATAGCGGTGCGGCGGGAACCATTTTGATGCCAGCGCCAGTGATCCCAAAAACCCCACGCTGGATCCCACACCGATTAAAAACCGCCCAAGATATGCCAGCTCAATGCTTTCTGCGATGCCAAACAGAACTGATCCGATGCCAGCCAGACACAGCGCCGCCGATAAAAGAAGGCGCGTTCCAAAGGTTTCCAGCAGCGCACCTAAAGGCACCTGCAAAATAACATAGGGGTAGAAATACAAGGCCGACAGCGTGCCAAGCATCGCGCCGCCAATGGCACAATCCGTCATTAGGTCGGACACCATTACCGACGGTGTAACCCGGTGGAAAAAGGCATAGCCAAAGGCCGCCGCCGCCAACGCCCAGATGAACCAGGCATACGCCCCGCCCAGCTTTGCCTGATAAGGTGCAGTTTTAGAAAGTGTCATTTAGAACCCGATGGCGCGCAGGTGTCCGTCACCCGATATTGGCAGTGAACGCCCCTTTTTCAGCCCTCAATGTAGTGCGTTTTTTCAAACGGGCAATGAAACATTACAGCACCCCCCAAAAAAGCCCCTTACATGCAAAATGAGATGATGAGTATGAGTACGAGTATGAGTACGAGTACGAGTACGAGTATGAGGGGGGGCATCACTTTGTCAGAATTACGATGGTTGCTATTGCAAAGATTTAAGAAACCTTCCACCGTTGATTATAGAACAAGGTCAGTTTTATGGCCTTATGCAATGGGGTTGGTGCTGATGTCCATATCGTCGGGGTCCATATCGTCGGGGTCCATATCGTCGGGATCTTTGTTGTCGGGAAAATGTATGTGCGGGGCGGTTAGCTGGTCATCGACCAAGCCAATGGTTTATACAGCCATTTCCCATTGCAGAGATTGCAGGAAGGCAGCGTCTAGTGACTATGTAAGCTGGTTTGGGGTTGGAACAAATGGGTTAACATGGAAGGGGCCGCGCAAACACTACAAATCCTCACCTTTGGTCACGCGTAGTTTCTGCGAAATTTGCGGCTCACCCCTGTCTTTTAAGACTGAAGTAATCAAAGAACAAACGCATTTATATGCAGCGACGCTGGATGATGTGTCGCTCTACAAACCAACAGCGCATCTATATTGGTCTGAGCGTCTTGCTTGGGTTTCATTCGCCGACAATCTGCCAAAACACCGCAAAGGCTTGCAACACGCGGTGATGAATGATGAAAACTTATGGGGGTAAGCCTCGAGGGCAAACAATGGGCTGACCAACCCTGCATTTTGCATATTGAACTTTCTTGAAGTGCTTCGTATTAGCGCAATGCAGATATTAACTATGAAATCAGGCGGCAGTAGTGCTTTTGCATGTCGGCGGGTATTTGCTGCAAAATGCGGTATGCGGGGCAGTACACACCCACCACCTACTATACTCACAAGAAACTGCGCAGACCATAAACATACATTGACGAGTTAGACGGCGTGTGAGATTTTATCGCTAGCTTCAATCACCGCAAAAGGGGTGGTGCCAAGGCAGAGAAACATACCTCTCTGGCAGCACTTTTTACCCATCAAATCATGTGTTAAAACATTGTAATTGAATAGTTTTTATCTGTTTCGTTTTAGTATTGGATTTTATAATGAGTGATACGACTATTACCAGCTACACCTTGATAGACTTTCCGACAGAAAATGACATGGTCGCTTTTTTTGTTTTTGTAGACAAGCATTATGAAAAACTGTCAAAGGACCTTCGGGATAGCGGAATGACAAAATTCTATGTTACGAGGGTGTTCAACAAGGACGGTAAATTCACTGTTGGAAATTGGCTGGAATATAGCTCCCAGCAAGCGTACACGGCATGTGACGAAATTTGGAAAATTTTCATGACCGAAGTCTATGCTGGCGAGTCAAGTGGCGCTGTTAAAGTCGCGCCACATCGTGGAATTGTTCAATATGATTTTAGCTAAATGGGGTGTCGCGGTATGTGGGTAGGATCTTTAATTACGCCATAGAGTTTTGGCCTTTGATGTTGCAATGATGAAATCAACGGACGATGATTTCGTATAGAGGGTGATGAATTATGGGCAAAGAAATTGCAAAATTAATGAGTTATAATCAGATTGATTTTCAATCAAAGTTTCACATGGATGCAATGGTTGCACAGATGGAATCTGTAACAGAAACGATGGGTGATAAATTCAAGGAAGCTGGTTTATTATCTTTCACAGTTACTCAAATTTGGAACAAACAGGGAAAATTCAGGCTAGGTGTTTATTATGCCTATAAAGATGAAAAGGCTTTTGTTGACTGTCAGAAGCTAGCCAAAGGCATTCCCCAAGATGAGGACAACCCAACTATACAAAATGCTGACAGGGGCGTGGTGTTACTTCACATTGATAATACAGACTAAGCGATAATACAGA
>JAACDV010000244.1 GCA_009936825.1 Bacteroidota bacterium
GATGTCATCTTCATTTTGAATCGTTATTTTTCAATCATGCGCGAGATTATAATTCGTCATGGGGGGGAAATTAATAACTATATTGGCGATGCCATACTCGCAATTTTTGGATTAAAAGAATCCAGGCAGCAAGCGCTGAGGGCGGTGAGTGCCGGGCTGGAAATGACCCGCGCAATGGATGACTTCAAATCCTATTTAAAAACAGCGTATGGCCGGGATTTTGATATCAGGGTTGGCATTCACTTCGGGGAAGTTATTTTTGGGTCTGTTGGATTGGGGGACGATAAAAAAGTCACGGTAATCGGAGACACCGTAAATACTGCTAGCCGAATTGAGGCAATCAACAAGGAATCTGGCACCAGACTTTTAATTTCTGAAACCGTTTATGAGCAGGTCAAAGATGATGTGACTATCAGCAACTTTCTGCGGCTTAAACTTCGGGGCACCAGCAATTTAATCACGCTACATGAGGTTAGTGACGTGAATAGCTTTGCAGTCAAATTTGATGAAACGGAAACCAAAAAAATTATCGGGGACAAAACTTGGTATCGAACATTGCCGAAAAGTGAATTGGGCTTGGGCGAAAAGAAAAAATATGAACTCGAAAACATGGAAATACTCCTCATTAATCAAGGAGACATTTATGCAATTCAAAACCTTTGCCCGCATCTCGATTTGCCCTTGGATGTAGGTCAGTTAACCCAAAATGACACAATTTTATGCCCCTATCACAACAGTGAATTTTGCTTTAAGTCCGGGGACGTGAAGAGTTGGGTCGGCCAGTCGCCAGATGAACAATCGGCGGAATGCAAGCCCCTGATTACAGTCGACGTTTATCAGGATGACGATTATGTCTGGGTAAGTACCGATTGAATCGGTAACCGGTATCATGATGGTCGCTATCATGATGGTCGGGCGAATTAGCCCTCTAGGCCGGATTAGCCGCTAGGCCGGTGTCTAGGTTTGTATCCAACCCGTTTTTAATTTTGTGTATTTATCAATTGCATGAACCGATTTATCGGCGCCATGCCCTGATTGTTTATGCCCCGATAACGGCACGGTCACATCAGCCCCGCCATAGGTATTCACATGCACAATGCCGGCATCAATCTGGTTGATCATCCGGTGCGCGCGGCCAAGATTTGATGTCCATACCGCTGCCGACAAACCATAGATAGACTCATTCGCTATACGCACCGCATCAGCCTCATCACGAAAGCGCATGACCCCCAGAACCGGACCAAACACTTCCTCACGCGCCAGTGCCATATCGGGCGTTACATCGGCAAAAACGGTTGGCGCCATATAAGTGCCGCCGGTGTCGGCTAGGATCTGATTGCCGCCAGTGGTTAGGCGCGCCCCGCCAGCCTTTGCCTGATCAACAAACCGTAAATTTTGCGCCAGTTGAGCGGGCGTTGCCACCGCCCCGCAATCGCTCGCAAGATCAAGCGGGTTACCGACGGTAATGCTGGCGGCATGCGCTGTAAGCTTTTCAACCACCGCGTCATAGATTGCCTCTTGCACCAGCAATCTGGACGGTGCCACGCAGGTCTGGCCTGCATCACGGAACATCGCCGTGGCCGACACCGCGATGGCCTTATCAAGATTTTCAGCATCATCAAAAATCACATTGGGTGATTTGCCGCCAAGTTCTAGATAGACGGGCTTCATGTTGCTCTCAGCCGAGGCCATTAACAACAGACGACCAACTGTGCCAGATCCTGTAAAGGTCAGCATATCAACATCCATATGCCGCGCCAACGGATCGCCAACGCCAACACCGCCGCCAGTTACCAGATTAAGCACGCCTTCGGGCAGACCAGCCTCATGAATTAATTCAACCAGCCGGATCAGCGATAATGACGCCACCTCAGACGGCTTGAGAACAATTGAATTGCCCATTGCCAAAGCCGGCGCCAACTTCCACGCCCCAATCATCAGCGGAAAATTCCACGGCACGATAACACCGCAAACACCAATCGGCTCTCTTAGGATCATCGATAAAACCGAGGGGTCTGTCGGGGTGATCTCGCCATTCACCTTATCAACCATCTCGGCGTAGAACCGGAAGGTCGCAGCAGCAGACCCGGATTCAGCCTTTCCAGCCATCACAATCTCACAGCCATTATCACGAACCCCCAGAACCGCAAGCTCGGTGGCATTCTTCTCGATAATATCGGCAATTCTATGCATGATGGATTTGCGGGCGGCGGGCGGCATTGCCGACCAGACACCACTATCGAAACTGGCCCTGGCAGCGGCAACCGCGGCGTCCACATCGCCAGCGCTGCCCTCGGCGATATTGGCCAGAGGTTTGCCATCAATCGGTGATGTCACCACTCGCATCTCGCCGGTCAGCGCAGGTGTTGCCTTGCCGCCAATCCAATGGCTGCGGTCAGTAATGCTTTGAGTGCGAAATTTGTCGATTGTTGCCTGATCCATTGAAATTATTCCCATAAGAAAAGTGCGAAAAGGGTTTTTGCGTTGTTAGTCGGAAATAGCGTAACACATTAAGAAAACCGTGCCTAACCGGCTGTATCAGGAGCGCGAACCGGCGGCGAGATATCACCCTGTTGACCAATTTTTGTTGCAGGTCATTTAGATTTCTGAGAGGGTTTTTGCGTTAGAATCGGCGAGGAAGGGCAATGTCCGAAAACATCAAAAATGCCAAAGTTCCCTCGGGCAGAGACACGGCGTCATCCGGCGGTGGAACAGGTGAGTGGCACTTTTCTCCAGACTTACCGGTCACGAATAACCCGCTGTTTGAGTGGCCGCTTGATGCACGCCGTATCGCTGCCTATTACCGCGATTACTGGCTGACCATCTCTGAAGTTTCAATCTTTCTGGCTCTGGCGGTTTTTGGCTGGATATTTTTAAACGACCATCTTGGGGATATGAGCGTTTTCTCGGCGCAGTGGATTGGGGTTATCTATGCGTTTAATCTGTCAATAACATTGATTTTTGCTGGTGGGTTTCACCTGTTTTTCTACCGGCTGCGAATACAGGGCGATAACCGAAAATATGTATCGCAATTCGGGCATCGCGGCGGCGGGCGCTTTACCTTTGGGCGGCAGGTCTATGACAATATGTTCTGGACGTTGGCTAGCGGGGTCACCATTTGGACCGGCTATGAGGTGTTTTTGCTGTGGGCGCATGCAAATAGCTGGATGCCGGGGATTAGCCCTATCACCAACCCGGTGCAATTCAGCCTGATCGCTTTTGTCACCGGCATTTGGGTGGCCTTTCATTTTTACTGGGGGCACCGGCTTCTTAATATGGGGCCGCTTTATCGCTATTTTCATTCGCTGCATCACCGCAATGTCAATGTCGGGCCATGGTCGGGAATTTCAATGCATCCGGTTGAACATGTAATTTATTTCAGTTCGTTACTGATCCATCTTATTGTACCATCTCATCCGATTTTGATCATGTTTCACGGCTATATGCTGTCGCTCTCGGCGATTTTTGGTCATACCGGTTTTCATGATTTACTGATTGGCGACCGGCCGCGAATGCAGCTTGGTCATTTTCATCATCAGCTTCATCACCGGTATTTTGAATGTAATTATGGCAGCGTCGATTTCCCGCTGGATGTGTGGTTCAAAACGTTTCATGACGGCACTGCCCAAGGGCGCAAACGCCTGAAATCACGGCTTGGGCTGCGTTGATAACCGTCTCCTGTGCATAGTTTTTTCCCTCGTTTCAAATTAGGGTTTCAAATTAGGGTTTCCAAAAGGTGTTTTTATGGTTGAGCTAGGCCAATCCGCATCATCGCAGCAAAGGGAAGAAGGCGGCTCCAAGGCTGAGCCAAACCCCATGCAATCAATGGCGCGATGTCTGGCGTGCGGGCAGCCTGAAAATATTATCTGGGTTCATGGGCATGGGCAGTGCGCGCATTGCCATATGAATGTGATGCCGTGCTGTGACGGCGAGGTTTGCGCCCCCGACCCAGATGATCCAAAAGATCGGGGCAGCTGAAATAAATGACGTAAATTCGGCTTGCGTCACGGTGCTTACGGGGTATAAAAGGCGGAGTTATCATACCGCATGGGAGTTCATCATGAACGCAAATATTGGATTGATTCTGGTTATAGGTTTTCCGCTTGCACTTTGCCTCACTCTATGGATTTTTGGCAAAGTTTCAGTTCGTCCCGACTAATCACCTACCCGACTAATCACCTACCCGACTAATCACCTACCCGACTAATCACATACCCGACTAATCACAAAATTAAGTTAAGAAATTATTCTGTTTGAGTGAGGGCTTTTCCCCCAGCCTCAAAAGCTAGCGTCACGCATTTATGGCGATTGCGAATGGCGCGTACCGGTTCAAACTTTTCCATTCCCAGCGCAGGTTTTGCGGCATCACCGTCGCTCAGCCAGTCCTTAAAGTCTTGGCGCAAATCAGTAATTTCTTTGGGAAGGAGGCCCTGTGATAGCGTCAAAAAAAGACCGGCACCCGCCTCACACAGCGCGCAGCCCCGTACCACGGTGCTGGCTTTTTCAATTTTTCCTTCATTAAGCAATAGCCTGATCTCAACCTGATCGCCGCAGGTCGGGTTCATTAGCGTGGCATGATGCGTGAATGTTTCCAGCGACACCGAGGCCCGCGCTGATTTGGCAAGCATCAAAATCTGATCTTGATAGATTGCATCCATAATCACCGCCCAGCAGGATGTGCCTGATAAGTTTTAGAGGTATCGGGCCGCTCAACTAAAGGCAAGTTAGCCAGCGTTAATGACCAGCAATGCTACGCCGGCAGCCGCAGCGATATATGTCACAATGACCAGCCAGTGAAGGCGGTTATAGATATTTTCTTCTGGCACATTGTCCGGACGAGTTTTTGCGCTGCCATGGTTCTGTTCCCTGAAATCTTTGTGCGATGGATTCGCTGACGGCCCCCTACAAGACCGCGCTCACCTTATGTCGCGATCAGAAAAAATTCAACCTGAGAGATAGGTCATTCAGCGATTTTTTCAGGGGTGATTTATGCGGGTCTTTAAAACCGCAATTTGGGGGCGGCGCGTAGGGCTGCCAACAAAACAGATATTTTTCGATAGGTTTGCCCCGATTCAGATTGAGTTAGTCGGGCCGCCGGATTAAAGTAGTTGCCGAATGGGGGAAAGCAGTTGAACCGTTTCGTTCGCAGTCTAATTTTGTTTATTATTTTGTTTGCGGGCTGGCTACTGATGTCGGGCCATTATACGCCGTTGCTCATCGGGCTTGGCGTTTTAAGCTGCGCGATTGCAACTTGGCTTGCCCATATGATCAACGCAACCGACAGTGACGGGTTGCCGCTGCATTTATTTGCGCGTCTTCCCGGCTATCTTTTATGGTTGCTTCGCGAAATCATCATGTCGAACATTGCCACAGGCCGGATTATTTTGTTTGGCCGTGCGCGCCCGGAACTCTTTACTACAAACGCGGCCCAAGCTACGCAGTCGGGGCTTGTGACCTATGCCAACTCAATTACGTTGACGCCCGGAACCGTGACCATAGAAATTGTCAACGGCGGCGATACCGAATTTCTGGTACATTCTCTCGACCCAATCTTCACCAAAGATGTTATGGACGGCGAAATGAACCGGCGGGTCACCGCGCTCGAAAAGGGGGGCGGCACATGATGTTCGGCGTTGGATTGGCGGCCTGCGGCGTGGCTTTAGTTCTGGCGCTTGTTCGCGCGATGAAAGGACCGTCGACATTTGATCGACTGCTGGCGGTGAATGCCATTGGGACGACGGTTATTCTGGGCATTGCGCTGCATGGCTATGTGATGGGGCGGCCGGAATTTGTCGATATTTCGATTTTATATGCGGTGATTAATTTCATTGGCACTTTTGCTGTTCTAAAGCTTTTTAATACTGGCGGGCTTGGCGATACCGGCTGTCGGGCAAAGGCTGAAATCGTTCCCGAAGCCCAAACCGCCCCGAAACCAAGCCCTGATAGGGGAGCAAAATAATGACGCTCCTGATCGATATTCTATCCGGTCTTTCTATTGCTATCGGGGTGATTGCGCTTGTTACCGGCAGCCTTGGCCTGATCCGGCTTCCCGATCTTTATAGCAGAACGCATGCGGTGGGCATGATGGATACCGCCGGAGTGGGCTTTATCATTCTGGGGTTGATCATCCATGAGGGATTCACGCTGATTACGGTAAAGCTGGCGGCGGTTGGTATTTTTCTGTTTTTCACCAGCCCGATTGCAACACACGCGGTGGCGCAGGTGGCAATGCGCAGCGGTGTAAAGCCGGTGATTGATATGCCGGCCAGTCCCAAAGCCCCCAAGAAAGCGGCCCCCAAGAAAGCGGCCCCCAAGAAAGCAGGCCCCAAGAAAGCAGCTTCTAAAAAAGCAGGCGGGGCAGGGCGATGAGTGGGTTTGTCACAAATCTGTTGTTGCTGGTATTTCTGGTGTTTATTCTGGCATTGGTTATCCGCGCGCGGCGCTTGTTCGCCGTGGTCGTTCTGGCCGGGGCCTATTCATTGGTTTCGGCGGCGATGTTCGTCAATCTGGACGCTGTCGATGTTGCCTTTACCGAGGCGGCGGTCGGGGCCGGTATCTCGACCGTGCTGTTTCTGGCAGCGATGGCATATCTTCCGGGGCAGGAAAAGCCAGCTCCGGATGAGGGGGTGATCAACTCGACACTCCTTGCCGCGCTGATTTGCGTAGGGGCCGGAATTTTGCTGATTGCCGCCGCGATTGAATTGCCCGTTATAGGGGATCCGAATGCACCGGCGCATGTTCATGTGGCGCCGCGCTTCATTGAAGAAAGTGGCTCTTTCCTGCATATCCCGAACGTGGTGACGACGGTTCTGGCCAGCTATCGCGGGTTTGATACTTTGGGCGAGACCATTGTTGTTTATGCCGCCGGGCTTGGC
>JAACDV010000245.1 GCA_009936825.1 Bacteroidota bacterium
GCGCAAGGTTCAAGCTTGACCAAGCGATCCTTGACAAAATCGACCAGGTACTGCCTGTTGGATGGGCGCATGGTGACAGATATTCTGCCGCCCAATGGGTTGGCCCGGAGCGCTATTGCTAAACCACCCATCTCAACAAAGAATTTCGGCAAAGCCAGTTTAGATAAAGCCAGTTTAGATAGAGAGGGTGAACAGATCGACCGGTTTGACACACTAGTTTCTGATCTTTGGCGCCTCGATGTCTGAGGGCGCGATAAACCGCCAGATGAAGTCCGGCGAATGGATCATGGTGTTGATGCTGGCGCTTGTCTGGGGTGGTTCGTTCTTTTTTAACGGGGTGGCGGTGCGAGAACTGCCAACCATGACCATCGTTCTTGGCCGGGTTGGTCTGGCCGCAGTTATCTTGATTTTGTTTCTGCGTTTTCGCGGAGAGGTTCTCCCCAAAAACCCTAAAATCTGGGGTGCCTTTTTCATTATGGGGTTAACGAACAGTGTTGTTCCGTTCGGGCTGATTGTCTGGGGTCAGGGCTATATCACGTCGGGGCAGGCGTCGATTTTGAATTCAACGACCCCGATTTTTACAGTCATGGTTGCGCATTTTTTTACCGCGGATGAAAAGATGCAGATGCGGCATTTATTCGGTGTTTTTATTGGATTTGCCGGTGTTGCCGTGATGATGGGCGTTGACGCGCTACCGAATATCTGGGGGGCTGATTCTGGCAATATACGCGCTGGTGATGGGGACGCTGGCGATATTGAGGGGCGGGGAAAAGAAATCGCGGCGCAGGCGGCTTTGCTTGGTGCGTCGCTGGCTTATGGATTTGGGGCGGTGTTTGGTCGCCGGTTTCGCAAACTTGGTATTTCGCCCATGGTCACGGCAACAAGCCAAGTGACGGCCGCGTCCATTCTGCTAATCCCGATAGTTTTCATTATTGATAAGCCGTGGATTTTGCCGCCTCCCAGCGTTGCGGTTATTCTGGCGATGGTTGGAATTGCGGTGATCTCAACGGCGTTTGCCTATGGTTTGTATTTCAAAATTCTGGCGACGGCGGGTGCTACAAATCTGTCACTTGTCACGATGTTGATCCCGGCTTCTGCTATTGCTCTGGGAATTTTGTTTCTTGGCGAGACCTTGATGATGCGTCATATGGCTGGGTTGGCGTTAATTATTCTGGGCCTGCTGGTCATTGATGGACGTATTGTGCGGGCCGCCATCAGCAAGGTCTGACACTCAGGAACGATAACGCTTAGGAATGCCTGATCACTGGATCAATCGGACCGCCAGCACCGCCAACGGTCATCTCGAACGCCCGAGCGGCGGCAAGAAGTGCGGCCTCGCCCCGTGGTTTACCGATCAGCTGAATACCGATTGGTAGGCCGCGCGGACCGGGGCCAACGGGAACTGAAATCGCCGGAAGCCCGGTTGTGGTTGCCAGAAACGCATGTCGCAACCAGTCCATATAACCTGTTAGTTTTTGCCCACCAACATCGCTCACCCACTCTTCGGTCTGCGGGTGCGGCATGCATCCGACAGTTGGGCAGGCCAGAACGTCAAATCTCTCGAATAATGCAGTCATATTATTGAAAATTTTGGTGCGGTTGAGGTTGGCATCGGCAATATCATCCACTGTCAATGCGTTACCAAAAATGATGTTATCAGCCAAAGTTTTCTTGAAATGCTGGGTTAGTTTTTCAGGCATTTGGCGCACGATCGTGGCCCACATAATTCCGCGTAAAGTATGATAGGTACGCTCTAACCCTGTTAAATCAGGACAGGTGTTCTCAACGTCGGCGCCGTTCCCCTCGATCTTTTTCAAAATGCGGTGTAGGTGATCAATAACCTCGGTGTCAGCCTGAGCGATACCGTTGAAATCGGCGGTAAAGGCAACACGGATTTTGGGTGATGCGGTCAGAACAGCGTCCTCGAACGAGCCTTTCTCGCACCCCGGATATGATAGTGGCAAATTAGGATTATAACCTGCCATAACGTCAAGAAAAAGCGCGCAATCACGAACCGAACGCGCCATTGGTCCGCATGCTCCTTCAAGAATAAACGCTGCTTCACTGGCACTTGCTGCGCGCCCGGGGGTTGGCCGTAATCCAACGATGCCGCAATAGCTTGCCGGTGTGCGCAGGCTGCCGCCATGGTCAGTTCCGTGGTTTAACCAAACCTCACCCGTTGCCAGCGACGCGGCCGCACCGCCCGAAGACCCCCCCGGATTAAGCGTCGTATCCCACGGGTTGAGGGTGGCCCCGAAGACCGCGTTAAAGGTGTTGGCACCGGCTCCTAATTCCGGGGTGTTGGTTTTGCCGACAACAATGCCGCCGCGGCTCTCAATACGCGTGACTAGCGGATCACTTTTTTCAGGAATAAAATCTTCCAGCCCTTTGGTGCCAAGGGTGGTGCGCACACCAGCAACGGGTGTCAGATCCTTAATCCCTAGCGGCAGACCGCGCAACTTCTCAGCCTCGCTAGATGTTTTGGATTCCAGCGATTTAGCCGCGGCATAGGCGCGTTCCTGGCAAAGAGTTGGCATCGCATTGATGGCTGGCTCAACCGCGGCGATCCGCTCAAACGCGGCATCCAGAAGATCTGTTGGGCCGATCTCGCGGCGCGCCAGTAACCGAATGACTTCATGCGCCTCATACCGGCATAATTCGGGTCCTGAGAATGAAGGTCGGGTTGTGTCAGCCATAAAAATTCAGTCCCTATGATATCGATGAAATTTCTCAAATCAGCAATGATGCTCGCACGCAGTCTTCATCTTGTCGAGATACCAACATCAAAACAGATGATTTGCGTGCGGCGGATGGTTTGACAGTATTGCCATTCATCGCCACTCTCTTCCTAAGAATACTGGGCTTCTCTCTTTTATGTTGGATGATGACCCAATTCATCCTTAGGAGACAAAATGACGTTGCCGATCTTTCAGGGTGATGCTTTTACTGATGAGGTGTTTTCGGGCAATCCCGCGGCGGTGGTGCCGCTGGATAAATGGCTACCGGATGCGGTTTTGCAGTCGATTGCTGCCGAAAATAATCTTGCCGAAACGGCTTTTTTCGTTGCCAGCAAAGATGCAGCAGACTTTGAATTACGCTGGTTCACCCCGACTGTCGAAATTGATCTATGCGGTCACGCCACGCTGGCGTCGGCGTTTGTGCTGTTCACCCAGCTCGAGTGGCAGCGTCCAGTGATTCATTTTTCTTCGCAATCCGGTTCCTTATCGGTCAAACAAAGCGCCGGTGGCTACACTCTGGATTTTCCCGCGCGGGTCGCACAACCCGTCGCTCTTCCGGATGGCTTGGAGGCTGCACTTGGCCAGCCCGTGAAAAGCTTTTCAAAGGCGGTTGCTTTCATGGCGGTTCTTGAAGATGAAGCGGCGGTCCGGGCGGTCACTCCTGATTTTGACTATATTTCCAAACTGGATGGCGACGGGTTGATTGTCACCGCACCCGGAGATCACAGCGATTGCGTGTCGCGGTATTTTGCTCCGGCATGCGGAATTGATGAGGACCCGGTAACGGGCGGCGCGCATTGCACGCTAGCTCCCTATTGGGCGGGGCAGCTTTCCAAAACTGGCCTTCACGCGCGCCAAGCATCGGCGCGGGGCGGCGAGATGTTCGTTGAAGTTGATGGCGACCGGGTGAAAATGACTGGCAAAGCCGTGTTGTTCATGAACGGATTCATCATAAATTATTAAAAGGTAATATAAGGGTCTCTGCTGAGGGTTTGACGGCTGGTAGGAGATCTAAATGAAACTCGTCATGAATCTGGAGCGCAGGCCCTATAAGAAGGGCAGCGTAATTTTCGAGATTAGCGACAAAAGCGATGAGCTGTATTTGATCCATTCAGGACATGAGCAAATTTTCTCTCTGGAGGGGCTGGAATTGGCAACGCTGGGGCCGGGCGAGCTATTCGGGGAAATGTCGTCAATCATGGGCGAGCGAGAGCGCACGGCGCGCGCGGTAACGGCCGATGGTGCGGTGATTGATGTGATTGATTCGACAACAATGCGCCGCAAGCTTTCCAGCAGTGATCCAGTGTTACGTGCCCTTGTCCGGAACCTGACATGGCGGCTGGCTGATGCCAATGAGATGAATGAATCGCAATGGCTGCAACTTAACATCTATCGAAGTCTGATTCCGCACGAAATCGAAAAGCCGTAAAGCCCTAGCCGTATATCTATCTGCGAGAAATCTATCTGTCGGCCCCTTTGGGCTTTGCAAAGGCGTGCACATCTCTACATTTTTACCCAAAAAAGGGGGTATTTCCGAAAGCAAGAGTGACATTCCCGCAACCTTGACGCATAAGGAAATACTGGACTGCGGCAAGGCATTGGAGAAGATATTGATGATTGCGATTGGTGGTGAAAATCTTATTGATCTGGTTGGCGATGTTGGTGAGGGCGGTAATGGTGTCTCCGATGCGCTGGTATCCTATGTTGCGCATCCAGGTGGCTCGCCTTTTAATGTGGCGATGGCTGCTGGCCGTCAGGGCGTTGCTACCGCCTATCTCACGCCGATTTCTGATGACAGATTTGGTGATCTTTTGGCCGCGCGGCTGGTTGATAGTGGGGTTTCCATCTGTGCCCCGCGTGACCCGCATCCGACTTCTTTGGCGGTCGTGTCGATTACAGGCGGCATTCCTGCATATGGATTTTACCGTGATGGCACTGCTGAGCGGCAGGTTAGTACGACGATGCTGGGTGACGCCATGCCGGCCGATATCTGTGTTTTTCATGTTGGTTCAGGCGCGTTAACTGGTGGCAAAGATGCTGATGTGTGGGAGGCATTTTTCAGCCATTGCAAAACCGCTGGTTTGCTTGTCTCGCTGGATCCGAATGTGCGCCCGTCTCTAATTGCAGATGCGCCGTCATACCGGGCCAGAATGCGCCGTATGATCGGGCTGGCTGATGTTTTGAAGTTGAGTGACGAGGATGTGTGCTGGCTCTATGAGGGCCTCGATTTTGATCAGGCTAAGGCGGCGTGTTTGCAGGATTCAGGGGCCGCGTTGACTATTTTCACCCGCGGGTCCAGCGGCGTTGATGCCCATGGCGGTGATCAGATTCTGCACGTTAAAGCGCATCCGGTGGCCCAGCTGGCGGATACGGTGGGTGCAGGTGATACATTTATGGCAAGCGTTCTTGTCTGGCTGGTTCAAAATGGTTTTGTGTCGGCCGAACATCTAGCCAGCCTTGATGGAGCTGGTTTAACTGCCTGCCTACAGCGTGCAGCAAAAGCCGCCGCCCTTAATTGCGAGCATCATGGTTGTATTCCGCCAACCGCGGATATGCTTATCTAGCAACATCAACCTAGCAAGATAAATCATGCCCCGAAAATCAATCTTTAAGGGCCAGAATCGCCGGAAAGTACAGATATGAAAAAAGATGAAATCGTACTTGGAGTCATTGGCGGTTCAGGCATTTATGAAATTGACGGATTCGAGAACGGCGAGTGGGTAAAGGTTTCGACACCTTACGGCGACCCTTCGGACGAAATTTTTACCGGCAGCTTAAACGGCATCAAGATGGCCTTTCTGCCGCGCCATGGACGGGGGCATTTATTCTCGCCGAGTACAGTGCCGTATCGCGCAAATATTTATGCGATGAAGGCTCTGGGCGTGACCGACATTCTCTCAATCTCGGCTTGCGGCAGTCTACGGGAAGATTTCGAGCCCGGGGAATTTGTCGTTGTTGATCAGTTCATAGACCGAACATTTGCCCGCAAGAAAACCTTTTTTGACGGGGCCTGCGTTGCCCATGTGAGTGTTGCGCATCCGGTTTGTGGACGCCTTGGCGAGATGTGCAGGCAGGCGATGTCCGACCTCAAAATTCCGCATAAGACCAAGGGCACCTATCTTGCTATGGAAGGCCCCCAATTCTCTACCGAGGCAGAATCGCTCCTTTATAAGAACAACTGGGGCTGTGATGTCATTGGCATGACCAATATACCGGAGGCCAAGCTGAGCCGTGAGGCCGAAATCTGCTATGCGTCGATTGCGATGGTAACAGATTTTGATTGCTGGCATCCGGATCATGATAATGTTGAAGTTAGCGCCATCATCAGCACGCTGGTTGCCAATGCCGCCGCAGGAAAACAGATGGTAGTGAAAGTCACCAACCTTATGGCTGGCACACGCGCGGCCTGCCCGCATGGGTGTGATACCGCCCTTGAATTTGCGATTATTTCAAAATTGGAATTGATTCCTGCCGACGAGAAAGAGAGACTTGGCGTAATTGCAGGCCGAATTTTTGCCAGATGAGGGTGCAGCTATGAATCTAAAACAATATGTCAGGACAATTCCGGATTTTCCCGAAAAAGGCGTCATGTTCCGCGATGTGACCACGTTGTTCAACAATAGTGCAGCCTTTGAAGCGACAGTCGAGCAGCTGTATGAGCAGTGGGCCGGCGATGCCAGCGCGTCAATCGCCGGAATTGATGCGCGCGGGTTTATCATGGGCGGCGCGCTGGCTTACCGGATGAAGCTGCCTTTTGTTGTGCTTCGTAAACAGGGCAAACTTCCCTTTGACACGCTCAGCGAAGATTATGATCTCGAATATGGCAAGGCTACCCTCGAAATTCATAAGGACGCGATTAAACCGGGTGATAGGGTGCTGATTGTTGATGATCTGATTGCCACTGGCGGCACTGCGGCGGCCGGTGTCAATCTGGTTCGCGCGCTGGGTGCTGAGGTTGCAGGGTGCGCTTTCATCATTGATCTTCCCATGCTTGGTGGTGCTGATAAGTTGCGAGAGATGGGAGTTAAGGTACAATCCCTGATGACATTCGACGGGCATTAACGGTGCTGATTAATAATTTCCGGAATGGTTTGGAATTGCGATAGATAGCCCGGTATATCCAGCGTAACATTATGATATTTTTGTTTATTTTGGTTTAAGGAATACAGAATATTGGCTTCTCCACAAATGACTTCAGAAACGTTCCGTCTCCGTCCGGCAGTCCTTGAGGCTCTGGAACACCCCCGTTCGCCGCGCAGTGTTTTGAATTATATGTGCGGTGCCAACACAGCAGACCCAGACGTCAGGAAAACTCTGAACACGGAAGATAGCGTTGCGCCGCTTCTGGGAATTTGGTTTGGAAGTGGGACCGAACTGGATGATTTATGTCAGCCTTTTGCGCCTGTGATCAGAGAACTGAAGGCCAATCCTGCAACGCTAGTAGGTGCCCAGTGGGAGAGTATTGAGGGGAGAGTCGCCAAAGTTTTGTTGGCTGACCAGCTTTCAAGATCCTGTTTTAGGGGTACGTCAGAGGCCTTTTCATTCGATCCCATCGGACGGGCGTTGGTCCGTGAACTTGTGAGCGATGAGGCAGTGGATGAAACGTTAAAACTTCCCGCTGCGCTTTTATATCTGTTGCCCTGGGCACTGGCGCACTCTGAGGATTTGAGCGATTTGGAGCGTGCCTGTGAGGTTATTGATTTAGCCGCTAGTGCCAAGCCCGGCTTTAAGTTGTTCAAAGGTAGAAACAGGCAGGCGGTTGATCAGCATCGCCAAGTGTTGGAGAGGTTCGGCCGATATCCGCAAAGGAATGAGCAGTTTGGCCGGAAAACCACGCAAGCGGAACAAGCGTGGCTCGACGATAAGGAAAACCTTCCCATATGGGCAGGCGGCAGGGGTTCGATTGATAAACAGATCAAATAGAGCGCGCTTGTATCACCAAATGTAAACCCGCCAGTAACAGGACAGGTAAAACACGAGATATTCCGCGGGTGTCAGAATAGAAAATGGCGCGCTCGGGAAGAGGTTCGATGCCTCTTGCAAGCACCATCCAGTGACTGAATCCAGATATA